>JAJQFG010000105.1 GCA_021201315.1 Erysipelotrichaceae bacterium | reverse complement strand
ACATTCAAATTTAAACCTGGTCTCAAAAAACCACGTTAAAATTTAATATATCAAAGGTTAGCTCAAAGAGCTAACCTTCAAGTCATGTTATTGTACATGTTTCTTCTTTCTTAATGTGAAGAATGCCACTATAGCAAGGAGAATTAATCCTGCATAGATGAACATATTTTGATTATCACCAGTTTGAACATTATCTTCTACTGCAGTTGTTTCAGCTTCTTCAGTCTTTTCAACAGTAGTTGTTGTTTCATCACCTTCATCTTGTACTTGAGAATAATTATTAACAAATTCAATTGAAGTTTCAGAATTTTCAACAATTGTTATAGAAATACTGTCAGCTTCAACTTCAAGAGTATATCCATCCATTTCTGCGCCACTTTCAACAACTGTGTATTCTCCTACTGGTATGTTGTCTAATCTAAAGACACCATCTACAAATTCATAATAGTAAATGAATGTTAGAGCTTCATCAGTACCAGCATAGTAGATTGTAAATACTGCATCATCAGGTGTTGATGTACCAATAGAAGTCTTTGTGATAACTAATGAACCAGTATTTTGTAATGTATTAATGATATTATAACCATCATATTCTACATCATATACTGCATCAATACCATCAACTGTAAGATCAACTTCGCCTGCTTCTTTTACAGTATATTCAATCAATTCATTATTAGTATCATACTTATCAAGATTATCAAATAGATATTCCCAATTATCATCAGCAGTAACTGTTGCAGTATCTACAACTTCTCCATTTGCTAATAAATTAACTTTAATAGATTCTGGTCTTGTACCATATCTGTTATCGTCATCGTTCCAAGTTTTTGTACCAGTTACATAAGTTAATGTAGAATAACTATTATAGATGTCGTAACCTTCAGTTGTTTGTACATAAGAAGTTTCATAACCATCTACTTCGTCTTCAGTAATCGTATATTCGATTTCTACATATTTACCTAAAGTATCGTCATATTTGTATTTTTCAAGATTTGTGAATTCAAAACTCCAAACACCATTTGCATCGGCTGTTACAATTGTTGAATCGACTTTTGTACCATCTGCTAATAAGTTAACCGTAATAGAGTCAGGTCTTGTACTATCCGCATTGTTGTAATCTACCCATGTTTTTGTTCCTGATATACTTGTTAATAATGTATTTGTTATAGTAAATCCATCATCTTGAGAGCCTGTAACCGTTGACTTATATAATACAGTGTCATCTTTTCCAGCAATTGTTCCATTTGTTTCATTAACATTTATTTCTTTCACTGTATAAGTATATATAGTTGGTAAATTAGTAAATGTATATGATGTTGGTCAATTACCTTCTAAATCAGGTTCAATTATTGCAGTAAGTTGTACTTCACTTGTAACACCATTATCAGTTACTTCTACTATAAATGGTTCTTCATTACCATTTTCATCTATATAATATAATCCAATTGTAATACCATCTGGTCTTGAACTTTTATCGTTATTATTATCAACCCAATCTTTATTAACAGTAATATCCATTGTATCAAGAGTATTTCTAATCATATAACCAGCTGTCATATTACCCGTAATATTAGTAGTATATCCATCTACTGATATTTCTTCAACTGTATAATAATATGTATATCCATGTTCATCTTCCACTGGAAGATTAGTAAATGTATTTTCCCAATTATTACCTTCAGAAAGTGTTACTTCACCATACAATTCTGGTGTTTTATTATCAGTTTGTTGATATAATTGCACCTTAATTTCATTAGGTCTTAATCCATAATAATTATAATTATCTCTCCAAGTTTTTGATACAGTTACTTCTGTCGTTTTATAAGTATTTGTTATTGTTAAAGCAATATATTCATTATTAAATTCATCAGTTTTTGTTTCTGCTTCAGAATAAGTAACATCATAACCATTAATAACTGTAACTTCTTTTACACTATAAGTATACTCATCTCCATTTGAATCATACTTAGGTAAATCACTAAATGAATCAGACTATTTATTCTCTTCATTCAAAGTAATTGTTTTACCATTCATAAGTGAACCATTTTGATAGAGTTGAACAGTTATTTCTTTTCTTAAAGATTCATTATCATTTACCCAATCCTTTGTTACAACTATATCGGTTGTATCTAATGTATTAATGATGTATTTAGTACCATCATCACTATTAATAGGATCAGAAGATATATATCCATTGATTGCTTCTTCTTTAACCGTATAAATATAATCGTCTCCGTTTGAATCATATTTTGGTAAATTAGTAAATGTATATGTCCAATTTTTATCAAGCGAGGCGCTTGTATCAGGTACAATTGTTGCAGTAGCGAATACATCATTAGTTTGACCGTCCACATAATTTTGATAAAGATTAACAGTAATCGTAAGTGGTCTTAAATTATATTCATTATTACTATCTTCCCAATGTTTAGATATTGTAATGTCTGTAGTTTCTAACGTATTAGTTATTACATAACCTTCTGATTGAGAACCACTATATGTAACTATATAATTACTTCTATTAGAATTATCACTGATAGGATTATCATTATCATCTAATTCATATACAACATATTTATAATAAGTTTTAACGCCATTTTCTATTTTATACTCTGCCAATTTTGGGAATAGATGATACCAATTATTGCTCTCATTTAATGTTTCAGTAACATTAGAACCATTATCAGTAACAGCAGTATTATTAGTTGGATCATCATCACCATCAGCATAATATAATCCTACTTTAATCTCTGTTCTAGTACCATAATTATTATCACTATCATTTTCCCAATACTTTCTAACCATTACTGATGTAGAATTTTCGTCATATGTATTTTTAATGTTATAAATAATAGCATTTTCATTACTCTTTGAATCAGTAGTAATCTCCACATCATAATCTTCAATAATCTTTTCGCTAACAGTATATGTTATAGTTTTTCCTAAAGAATCATATTTAGGTAAATTATCAAATTTATAAGTCCAATTATTACTTGCCGTTACAGTTGCTGTATCTATTTGCTTATTATTGGCATATAAGTATACAGTAATCTTATCATTTGAATGATTATCATTTCCATCTGACCAATTCTTATTAATCGTAACTGAAGTTGTTATTAATGTATTAATGACTTCATAATTGTTATATGTTGTTTTATATCCATTAACACTTACTTCTTCAACAGAATATGTTATCTCCTTACCATTTTTATCATATACAGGAAGATTCATAAATGTGAAGCCTGGCCATTCTCCTTCAGAAGTAGGCTTAATAGTAATAGTGTCAACCAGTGTACCATCCGCTAATAAATTAATTGTAATTGAATCTGGTCTACAATCTGTGTTGCCTTTATCTTCCCATGTTTTTGATACAGTCACTTCTGTAGTCTTTAGTGTATTTGTTATAACATATCCATTAGTTGCATTGCCTGATACTTGTGAATCATAACCAGCTAACGCTTCTTCAGATACTTCATAAGCGATTTCCTTACCATCTTTATCATATTTAGGTAAATTCTCAAATGTATATGTCCATAAACCATTTGAATCTGGAGTAATGATCTTAGAAGCTACGATATCATCGCCATTTTTTAAGTAAACTGTAATAGAATCTGGTCTTAGTGATTCTTCATCAGTATATCCATTATTATCCCAATTTTTTGTAACACTAATTTCAGTTTCAACAAGCGTATTAATGATTGACCAACCTTCTTCAGCTCCACCATCATATGTTACTGTATAACCATTAATTCTGCTTCCATTAGTAACAACTACAATATTACCATCAGAATCATACTGTAAACCACCATTAGAATCTAATTCACATTCATAAACAGTATAATTTATTCTATTATTATCTGCATCATACTCATCTAATGAAGAGAATATGTGTTGCCATGAATTTGTACTATTTAACTCTACTACAGTGTTTGTTTGAACATTGTTAGCATAAAGAACTACATATATGCTATCAGGTCTAACACTATATTTATCATTGTAATCTTCCCATATCTTTCTAACTGATACAGAAGTTTTTGTTCTGTTATATGTGTTTTCAATGCTATAAGTAACATTATAATCTGTACTCGTTGAATCTTTTGTAATCGCTTTTACATAATAATCTAATGATTCTTCATCAACTGTGTAATGAATCACATTACCATTTGAATCAAATAATGGTAAATTTTCAAATGTGTATGTCCAATTATTTGAAGCCTTAAGCGTTACTTCATCTACAAGTTTATTGCTATTATCATATAAGAATACAGTGATTTCTGTAGGCTTATTAGGATCATCATCATTATCCCAAATTTTATTAACTGTTACTTTTGTTGTTAAAGTATTAGTAATTTCATATGCATCATAACTAACTTCATAAGTTGAGTCTGAAACTCCTGACATAGTTTTTCCACTTGATATTACTGAATAATTACCATCATCATCTTTAGCTAACTCTACAATAGAATAAATAATTTCTGTACCACTATCATCATATTGATCAAGATTATCTATTGTATATATCTTTGAATCTGAAGTTTTATCAACATCAAATGAATAATCTTCAGATGTCCATGAGCCATTAGCATATTTCATCAAACGAATATAAATTTTATCTGGACGAGTTCCATAGCTATTACTATCATCAACCCAAATCTTTGTAAATTCAATATTAGTAGTACCAACTAAAGTATTAATAATATTATCAGTATTGGTATCATAAGTAACATTGTAAGTATAAGTCACACTATCTATTGTAAATTGAATAGTATCATCATCAACATAAGTGACATCAGCTACAACATAACTACCTTCACTGTTCAAATAAATATATTGATATTCAACCACTCTATATGTTTTTCCATCTTCTAAATTAGTAAATTCATATCTCCAATCATAATTCTTAGAGAAATCTTGACTAGAATCTTTAACATAATCATCAATATCAGAACTATATTTAGCTATATATTGAGTTACTATTTGCCCATTCTCAGTATAATCAACCCATTCATTCTTATCATTAAGTACTTGTAACTTAATAACAATAATATCTGGTCTACTGCCATAAGCATTGCCATTATCAACCCATTCTTTTCTACCATCCAAAGTTTCGTAATCCACTTTTTCATTTACAACTATATTAGTACGAGTAGCAGTAGCATCATAACTATTAACATAATATGCAACACCATTAACTCTTACAAGTGTATGATCAGTTACAACAACATAATATTTTTGTCCATTATATTCTTGAGTATCATAATATGTTCCATCATCAATAATTCCTGTAAATGTATCTGTATCAACATCATCAGTACTTGTACGCATACTTGTAAATGCTTCTCTTACACGATATTCAATTTCATTGCCAGAATCATCATATTTATATAAATCAGGAAATTCGAAATTCCATGCTAATGATTCTGTAGAATTATCACCAGTAACATCTTGGACATCTACAATAACCCAAGCATCACCTATTTTTTGTTCTAATGCTACAGTTATCGTATAATTCGTAGTACCATTGCCTATATCAGCATATGTAACATCAGCCCAAGTCTTATGACCAGTTATTGAAATCAATTCTCTATTTTCAAAAACAACATCACTGGAATCAACAGATGTATTCAGATCAGCTAACTTACCTGTATCTATTGTATTATTACTTATCAAAGAATTCAATGTATCAGTATCCGCAATCTTATAGTACGTACGACTTGCTACTATATTGTTGCCCTCTTTTGATACTACAATTTTAACCAAATATATAATTGATGTATATTCGTAATTCGTACCTCCAGAATCCTTAACTTCTTCAATCTTATACCAATAAGTTTTTCCAACATCACTGTCAGTGTAAGTAATATCGCTAAAATCAATACTACTATTTGAATTTGTAACACTTTGATATTCAGAAGAATTTGATGTATCAGTACTCCATGTACCATCACTCAATAACTTTGAAAGTGTAAAAGTAAATTCTTGATTATCATCAGGTGTATTTCCATCAACTGTCTTATAAGCATCATGTGAAACAGATACATTAACTGTACCAGTAAAGTCAGTTCTATGAGATTCTGCATTAACGTTTATATTTTCAGCCACAACAGTACCATTTAAGTTCTGAGTAATATTAACGGTTGCACCAACTGCGATAATCATACCTGTCATTTGTTTTGCATTAATTGTAACGCCATCAGCGTTTGTAAAATTCCAAATAACTTTACCACTAGTAAAAGTAATAACTTCACTTGTAGGTTGTTGTTCTCCATCAACATAAACCAAAGCTCTTTCTGGCATTGTTATAGTATCAACACCTGTACAATCCACGTTAATGATAATACTTCCATCTGTATTCTTTTCAAATCCTGTTAAATCCCAATCTGCATATTTACTTGCAAGATCATTTAAATCTGAAGCACTAATATTATAATAAGCAGCTCCATCAGATGAATTTAATTTAATTTCGTAATGCTTATTACTATTTTCACCTACTGTAACACCAGTATCAGATGTATTAGCTAATGTGCTAGAAATACCAGAAATTTGATTTTTTACATAATCTAAATCTATAAATGGATTATTTGCAGTATTTAAGTCTTGAATAATATTATATGGTCTATCTATCTTCGTATCATTAATTGAAATAGCATTATTGTTATCAGCTGTAGCAATATCATTATCACTTCCTACTACCAAAATATGATTAATACTTGAAGCACTACCACCATTAACTTTTTCATAATTTTGCACATATGATAATTCATCAGTATAATTATTAGTACCAAAATTTGAATTAGCATATAATGTATTTGCCAAAATATTACCATTCGTATGAGAATTTAATGTTACTGTACCAAATCCAACCAAATGGAAACTTCCAGCAATTCCTAACGGACTTGATGAATTATAGTAAGCTGAATATTCATCTTGTAAAAATGTATTCGTTGAATTCTCATTTTTAACAGTTAAGGTATATGAAAATTAAAATAGTTCCCATAAAAAGGG
>JAJQFG010000091.1 GCA_021201315.1 Erysipelotrichaceae bacterium | reverse complement strand
AGACTGGTGCTAATGTTTGATATTTTTTAGGACATTTTCAAAATTGCTTGACATAGGTTATATAGGATAAATGCTGCGTATAATGTTTTACAACTTTCTCAATAACTTATAGGAACTTAATAAAAAGTATGATATAATATTTCGGGCTTATTAAATTATCGGAGGTGAACCATGGATAGACAAGACGAAGAAGTTATGTTGAGATTTAGAAATGCCTATGCCTATTTTATTCATGAATTAGATGAAAATGCTAAAAAGCACGGATTAACTGGCGTTCAATGGATGATTGTCAGTGAAGTAGGACTAAATACCAATATAACAATGCATGATTTATCAGAAAAATTAAATTTATCTAAAGCTAATTTATCAGCTATTATTAAAAGATTACGAAACAACAATATTGTTACTAAAGAGCGTAGCAACCTAGATCAACGTTATGTTTATATCAAATTAACTGAAAAAGGAAATAAAATATTTCATAATATTGAAGATGATATGAAAAATCATTATCCAATTTGGCAACAATTAGATGAAAGTGATAAAGATAAAATTCTTTCAGCATTAAATGCTCTAGAGAAACTTATTAATAAATACGAAGAAAGTTATAAACAGGAATCAATGTGATTCCTGTTTTTATTTAGAACATTTTTGTCCATGGAAATAATGTATCATTCTTATCTAATTGTTTAATTTTATTGATATCTTCATCATTTAATACAAAGTCAAAAATATTAATGTTTTCTTTTAATCTTATTTTTCTTTTAGATTTAGGAATAACGGATATATTCCTTTGAGTTAGAAAACGTAAGGCTATTTGTTGGGGTTTTTTATGATATTTGTTTCCAATTTCTAATAGTAATGATTCATGTGATATATCTTTTAAAGAAGAAGCTAATGGTGCCCATGCTTGGATTCTAATGTTGCCTTGTTCTAGATAGTTTTGATATTCCCATTTTTGATAATACACATGATTCTCTATTTGATTAACCATAGGTGTTATATGACAGTGTTTAATGAATTTGTCATATCTTCTTTTATCATAATTAGAAATCCCTATAGCTTTAACGATACCTTGTTGATAAGCTTCTTCTAATGCTTGATACATTTCTACTTCTTTACTATAAGGTTCGTGTAATAAAACTAAATCTAAATAATCTGTTTGTAGATTGTTTAATGATTCTACAATAGCATTCTTTGTCTTTTGATAGCTCTGACAGTTTCCGTATATTTTAGTTGTTAGAAAAAGTTCATTACGTGATATCCCACTTTGTTTAATTGCTACACCTATTTCTTTTTTATTACCATACATTTGGGCTGTATCAATTAAACGATAGCCTATATCAATAGCCTCAACTACTGTATCAATACACTGCTGTCCTCTTAAATCCCATGTTCCCAAACCTAATAATGGCATTTTCATGCCATTATTGAGTGTTATATATTCCATTAAATGTTTTCTCTAATAAATGTCTCTATATCATCAAATGGAATAATATCAACTTGATCATATAAATCAGTATGAACAGCATTAGGAATAGAAATAAACTTCTTATTATCACCTTTCAATTGTTCAAATGCTGTTTTACTAAAATAATATGAATGAGCTTTTTCACCATGAACTAATAATACTGCATTTTTGATTTCACTAAGATATGATAATTGTTTTGTATTGATAAATGATAATGATGATGTCATATTCCATCCACCATTAGAATTCAATGATCTTTCATGATATCCTCTATCTGTCTTATAATAATCATAATAATCCTTAACATAGAATGGCGCATCTTCTGGTAATGGATCAACAACTCCGCCACCTAATTTATATGAATTATTTTTATAATCTTCAATTCTTTGAGCGTTAAGTTGTCCTTTCATCGCATATCTTCCTTCTTCGTCTACCGCATCAAAATAACCATAAGCATTCACTCTACTCATATCATACATTGTACAAGCCACAGTCACTTTAATTCTTGTATCAATAGCTGCTGTATTTAAAGAAAGTCCACCCCAGCCACAAATACCAATAATACTAATCTTATTTTCATCTACATCATCATTCACTGATAAATAATCAACAGCTGCCTGAAAATCCTCGGTATTGATATCAGGAGATGCTACGTATCTAGGTGTTCCATCACTTTCACCTGTAAAAGATGGATCAAATGCCAATGTAACAAATCCTCTTTCAGCCATTGTTTGTGCATATAAACCAGATGCTTGTTCCTTAACAGCTCCAAAAGGTCCACATACTGCAATACCGGGTAATTTTCCTTTCATATTTTTTGGTTTATATAAATCACCTACTAATGTAATACCAAATCGATTATGAAATATTATTTTTTCATGATCTACTCTTTCACTTTTAGGGAATGTTTTATCCCAAGTTTTTACTAATTCTTTCACTTTTATCACCTCATATATATTATATGTAACAATAATAAAAATGTAAAATACCTATAATTCATATTGAACTATGCTTTAAAAGCATAAAACAGGAATTCATAAGAATTCCTGTTTTAGAATCATTTAAATTAAGTTTTATCTTCTTACACGATCAATTTTCCAAATATCTCTAACATAGTCTTCTATTGTTCTATCACTAGAGAAATATCCAGATTGAGCAATATTAACTAAGCAAATATGTGCCCATTTAGCTTGATCTTTATATAATGTTTCAATTTTCGCATGAGCATCAATATAAGATTGAAAATCAGCAAATAAGAAATATTCATCATTACGATTCATTAATTCATCAAAAATCATTCTAAATTCTTCTCTTGAAGAATGGAAAGTACCATCAACTAATGAATCAACAACACGTTTAATTCTTGGATCATTGTTATAATAATCCCAAGCATTATAACGTCCACTATTTCTTAAATCGTTAATCTCATTATCTTTTAATCCAAAGATTACAATATTGTCACGTCCAACACGTTCATCAATTTCAACATTAGCACCATCCAATGTACCAATTGTAATAGCACCATTCATCATAAACTTCATGCAACCAGTACCACTAGCTTCTTTACCAGCTGTAGAGATTTGTTCTGATACATCTGCAGCAGGCATAATCTTTTCAGCAATAGTAACACCATAGTTTTCAATGAATACAACTTTTAAGTAATCCTTAGTATCAGGATCGTTATTAACAACATCAGCTACACTATTGATAAGTTTGATAACTTTCTTAGCAAAATAGTAAGCTGGAGCGGCTTTAGCACCAAAGATGAATGTTCTTGGATAGATTCTAAAGTTTGGATTAGCTTTCATTTCCTGATATAAGTAAATAATATGCATTACATTTAATAATTGACGTTTATATGCATGTAATCTCTTTACTTGAATATCAAAGATACTGTCGACATCAACTTCAACACCATTATGTTCTAAGATATAATCAGCTAAAACCTGTTTTCTTTGACGTTTAACGTTATGGAATTTTCCTTGAACAATAGAATCATCTACATAAGGCATTAAATCTTCTAATTTTTCAGGATGTTTAATCCAATCACTGCCAATTGTTTCATTCAATAATTCTGTTAATTCAGGATTTGAATAAGCCAACCAACGACGATGTGTAATACCATTTGTCTTATTGTTGAATTTATCTGGATATAAGTAATAGAAATCTTTCATTTCCTGATTAATTAAAATATTAGTATGCAATTGAGCAACACCATTAACTGAAAAACTTCCGACAATAGCTAAATGCGCCATATGTACTTGACCATCTTTAATAATCATGACACGATTTAACAAATCATTGTTGTTGTCACTATATTGTTTAACAAATCCAATGAAACGACGATTGATTTCTTCAATAATCTGATAGATTCTAGGAAGTAAAGTACGCATAGTATCTACAGGCCATTTTTCTAAAGCTTCTGCTAAGATAGTATGGTTTGTATATGCACATGTATGTGTTGTAATATGCCAAGCATCATCCCATTCCATATCATAATCATCAATTAATATTCTCATTAATTCAGGAATAACTAATACTGGATGTGTATCATTTAATTGAATAACATTCTTTTCATGGAAGTTTTCTAATGAAGGATAAACACGTAAGTGTGCTTTTACAATAGCAGTTAAACCAGCGGATACAAAGAAGTATTGTTGTTTTAAACGTAATGTTCTACCAGCTAATGTTGAATCATCTGGATAAAGAGTCTGGCATATATCCCTAACTTCTGTTGAATATTGTCTAAAATCTTTATTAGATGGAATATTTTCACTTGGTTCTGCATGCCATAAACGAAGTGTATTTGTAACAGTTGTATCATTACCTACAACAGGTATATCATAAGGAACTGCTCTCACACATTCAGCATCAACATGGTCCCATTTACCAGTTTGTGGATTCCAAACAGTATGTCCATAGAATTTAACATCTACAGCATGTTTAGGTTTTCTAACTTCCCACATATTACCAAGTTTTAACCATTGATCTGGTACTTCTACTTGATAACCATTTTCAATCTTTTGTTTAAATAAACCATATTCATAACGAATAGTATTACCAAAAGCAGGATAAGATAAAGATGCTAATGAATCCATAAAACAAGCAGCTAATCTACCTAAACCACCATTACCTAAACCAGCATCAGTTTCTAATTCTTCCAAATCATGAATATTAATACCATAATCAGCTAAACCTTCTTTAGCAATATCATATATACCTAAATTCATCATATTATTTACTAATAAACGACCAATTAAGAATTCCATTGAAAAATAATGAACTTGTTTTTGATAATTTGTACGAGTGGCCATTTTTGTCATAGCCCAATTAACTGAAGCATAGTCTCTTACCATAGATTCCAATACCATAAATTTTTCTGTTATATGTGATTCTTCTACAGCACGACCGTATGATTCTATAATTCTTTTTGAAAACTCATATTTAAATTCTTCTTTTGTTTTAAACATAATATTCTCCTTACTTTGTTTTAGTTTTTAACGAGAATATCATACCTGAAAATGGCGCAATGTCAATAGAAATTGAATTTTCTTTACCATTCACTGACAATTTTTTAGACTTTATTGCACGTTTATTAACAATATTTTTACCTGTATAGTAATCAGTATCAGAATTAATAATTTCTTTATATGTTCCAGCCATCGGAACTGGTAATTGATAACCATGATGTTCATTACCAATAAAGTTCATAACACACACTAATACATCTTCACCCATAGCATCATATCTAGCATATGCAAAAACACTTTGTTTCTTATCATCTACAACAAGCCATTCAAAACCTTCTGGCCCATAATCTCTTTCATATAAAGCAGGATGATCT
The DNA here is from genome assembly GCA_021201315.1 of Erysipelotrichaceae bacterium. GTDB lineage: Bacteria > Bacillota_I > Bacilli_A > Erysipelotrichales > Coprobacillaceae > JAJQDJ01. The sequence continues at coordinate 37,638 of JAJQFG010000091.1, read as the reverse complement.
AATAAAATATGATTTAAATCTCTAAAATAACGATGGAATGAATCATGTTGTGGATATGTAAGAATATTCCATCCTAAAACTTTCTTTTCATCCCATTCTTTGTATTCTGCTAATTCATTACCCATAAAGTTTAATTTCTTACCAGGGTGAGTCATCATATACAAATATAAAGCTTTAACTTGAGCAAATTTTTGATCATTATCGCCCCACATTTTATCTAGGATAGTTCCTTTACTATGAACTACTTCATCATGTGAGAAAGGCAAGATATAATTTTCACCATAGAAATACATCATAGAGAATGTAAGTTTATTATGTGTATCATCATATTGACGGAATACTGGATCTTTTTTGAAATAAGCCAAAGTATCATTCATCCAACCTAAATCCCACTTATAATCAAAACCTAATCCTCCATAATCAGGCGATCTTGTAACACCTGGATAATCAGAAGAATCTTCAGCAATCATCATAACGCCAGGGAAATAACCTTTCATATGATTATTCATACGTTTCATAAGTTCAACAGCACCATCATTAACACCACGTTCTTTATTTCCACCCCAGTAAATCAAATTACTAATAGCATCAAAACGAATACCATCAACATGGAAATAATTACACCAAAAATGAACAGCAGACATAATAAAGCTTCTAACCTCTGCTCTACCCAAATCAAAATAACTACTTCCCCATTCTGTATATCTCAAATTGATATCAGGATATTCATAAACAAAACCACCATCAAATTCTCTTAAACCATGAGCATCATTGACAAAATGAGCAGGAACAAAGTCCATAATGACACCAATATTATTCTTATGACATGCTGCAATAAAATGCATCAATTGTTTAGGATGTCCATAACGACTTGTTGCACTAAAATAACCAGTAGGTTGATAGCCCCAAGATCCATCAAATGGGAATTCATTCAAAGGCATTAATTCAATATGTGAAAAACCCTGTTCTACAACATAAGGAATAATTTCATCAATCATTTCCTCATAACTATAAAATTCTCCATCTTCTTCCTCTGTAAATTCCTTCTTAAGTTTCCAAGAACCAATATTAGCTTCATAAATATTTAAAACCTTATCAAAATTCTTAGTACGTTTATTCATCCAACGTTTATCATTCCAGCGATAACCATCCATTCTATAAACTTTAGAAGCTGTACCAGGGCGAAGTTCACTAAAGAAAGCATATGGATCCGCACGTTCAACATAATCACCAGACTGTGTTTCAATACGGTATTTATACACAGCATATTGTCTTAATTTTGGAATAAATAAAGTATAAATACCACCATCATTATATTTTTCCATCACATGCTCTTCGCCATTCCATTTATTGAAATCACCAATAACTTGAACACTCTTAGCATTTGGTGCATAAACGGTAAATCTTACACCCTTAACACCATCTTCTTCACCAATGTGTGCACCAAAAACACGGTATGCTTCAAGGCAATTTCCTTCATGAAAAAGTTGAATCAAAAAATCATCTAATTTGGCCATAATAAAACCTCCTCCATATTTTCATTATACATGAATTCATATTAAAAATCATTAACAATTCATTTTTACCATTAAAAAAAGCAGATGTAATATCACATCTACTTCACTACTATTTCATTAACATCTTTTAATACAATTTGATAACTACCATCATCCTGTCTAATCTTTTGAACCTTCTGTCCATGTAAATACTCATCAACTGGTAATTTTACTTCTATCTCATCATCCAATACCAATTTACATGTATCAATAGAAGGAATTGAAACGTTTTCAACCTCTGATTCCTCATCAATACCTAAATCTTTCATCATTGTTTCACTTTCTTCTTGTGCTTGATAATCTTTTTCTAATACTTTACGAACAATTTCTAATGGTTTAACAGGTTGATTGGTATCGACTTTTTCTTGTATTTCGCTTTTCATCATGGGCATTGCTTTGCCATCATTAACATTATAAAGATCATCTAATTTTTTAATAACCTTAGTCATTGTCGAAATCTTTTGTTTATCTGTAAGTGCTTCTTCACCCTTTATCCATTGACTATTCAAATAGAAATCTTTTTTACCGTCAATGGTATACTTCTTTTCTATAAGATAAAGCTTTTTATGATCACAATTCATAATAATAGCTTCATCTACATTGGCTCCTTGAGCTGGTAAAACTTGTTGTTTAGTAATACGTACAATTCCATCTTCTACAACACTCATATCAATCGTACGATAATTAAGTTTTAAAACAGCCATAACTCTTTCACCATCTTTGTAACAATCAACAAAAAGAACATTACAGTTTGGCATTTCTTCAATGACTGAACCTAAAGTATATAACTTATCAGTAATATCACTCGCTTGTTTAATAAATTCTTCATCACTTTCACACATTTTATCACATCTAAGCATTAATTCATGTAAACTACCAACAGTTAATTCTTTCATAGTTGAAGATGTTAAAGCTTTTTCGACTTTTTTACGATAATAGTCTATATTTGTTTCATTCATATCAACAAACTCTTTAGAATGATATATCTTACGATGTTCAAAGTCCATCATATGCATAAGTATCTTATTTATAATTATTGTATTCATATTTTTCACCCTTAGCGATTATAACATGATTTATTTTAAAATGAAATCATGTTATAATTTTTTATGGTGAAGTTTATGAAAATTATTATTGCTCCTAGTAAGACTATGAAATATCAGAAAACAACTTTTAAAGGTTCTGCTTTGTTGTTTCCTCAACAATCATATTATTTAAAAAATATATTACAACAATATAATGATGAACAGTTATGTCAATTGATGAAGATTAATAGCAGGCAAGTATCTAAAGTTTATAGTTATTATCATGATGAATACAAAGAAGCGCCCGCAATAAGTTTGTACTCAGGTACAGTTTTTAAACAATTAGATATTGATAATCTTGTCAAACATCAGGATTATCTTAATTATATTAATATTTTATCAGCATTATATGGTGTTTTAGAATATAATACTTTAATAACACTTTATCGTTTAGATATGACAATGAAACCTAATAGTATTAATTTATATGATTATTGGTATACATCTATATATCAATATTTTGAAAATGAAGATGTTATTATATCTTTAGCTTCACAAGAGTTTAATCGTATGATTCGTCGTCCTTATTATTTTATTGATTTCATTGAATATCAAAATGATAAGATTAAACGTAATGCCACTGTAATTAAAAAAGCGCGTGGTATGATGCTTAATACAATGATAGCCAATGAAACAGTAACTTTAGAAGAATTAAAAAAATTAAGTGTTGATGGTTTTACTTATCAGCAGACCAAAGATAATCAATTAATATATGCAAGAAAAAAAGATCACAAAGTGATCTTTATTTATTGATATATTGATATTGCATGGCATTACTTACTTCTTCAGAAGGTACACCTAATTTATCCAAAATACGATAACTGAATTTCAAAGCTGCAGCTGGTCCACGACCAGTAATAATATTTTCTCCTACACAGATAAGTGTATCACGATACTTTCCTGAAGGAATTTGTAATTCAAATCCAGGTGAACAAGTAAACAACTTATCTTTAATAACTCCTGCTCTTTCTAAACAAATTGGAGCAGCACAAATAGCAGCAATCAACTTATTGTTGTCATCGAAATTCTTTAAAATATCAATAACACGTTTATCATCTCTTAATGATGTAGCTCCTGGAAGACCGCCAGGTAATATCACAACATCTGCACTATAAACATCATCATCAAAAACCTTATCCATCTTAATCTCAATACCATGTGAACCTGTAACAGTGATGTTATCCATTCCCACCATTTCAACAGGTACTTGTGCACGTCTTAACACATCAACCGGTGTCAATGCTTCAACTTCTTCAAAACCATCCTTAAATAATACTACTGCTTTCATTTTAATCCTCCTTACCATTCTAACATTGTATCCCTTTGTTCTACGCTATTTAATGCATTTATAAGTTCCTGAACACTCACTAATTTCTCATCAGATTCTTCTTGATTTGCAATCATAGCACTGTTTTCGTTGTCCATAAGTGACATATGTACTACATTATAAGTTATATGAGCATTGACAATCTCATATGTCACCTCATCAGTCTCATCATTCTTCTTTTCAATCAAATCCCCCGTCAATAACAAACCATAAGCATAATGAGTTGCAGCATTAGAAGAAGCGCTATAAATTGTTTCATCTGCACTAGGTCCAACTAATTGAATATACTTTGAAAAAGTTTGATCATTCGTTAAAGTATAATCACCTATAGTAGTTCCAGCGGTTACTTTGACTTTACATTCACTGTAAGTTGTAGATGATTTATCTGTAGAAATAGAATCTTCATATGAAGCAGCAATATCAATATCTTCTTCCACAACACTTACCGTATAAGTAACATCTTCTTCATCACTAATTGCTTCTTCTTTATCAAATGGTCTAATAATCAAAAATGCAACCACTAAAAAAACAATAATAAAAATACCTGTAAATAAAATTTTTGCTCGTCTTGTTAATCTCATATCATCACCACTCTCTTTCTACTATTTTAACATGTTTTTATACTTTTAACAATCGACTACCCTTTTTTTATGAAATATGATAAAATATTCTCACAAAGAAGGTGATGCGATGTTTAGTAAACCACAAATTGATAAAAACAATAAAATATTTGCATATATTACATATACTGTTATTTTAGCATTTATTATATTTAATTATCAAACAGTTTGGAATGCTTTATCATATATTTTTTCTTTAGCTACACCTCTTTATATTGCTATAGCCATTGCTTATCTTTTAAATATACCTATGAAATATATTGAGGAATTTTATGAAAAATATATTAAAAAGAGAAATCTAAGAAGAGGTTTAGCTTTAGCTACAACTCTTATCATAGCTTTTTTAGTTGTTATTCTATTTATATCATTTCTTATTCCAAGAGTTGTTGAGAGTGTATCTTTAATCATAGGTAATATTTATAATTATTCTAATCGTCTAGTTACTTTGATCAATGAAACATTAGTAAACTTAAATATTAACTATGCTATTAATTATGAATCCATTCAAGAAACTATTAATAATTTAGATTTAACAAGTTTTATTCCAGCAAGTAACGAAAACATTGGTACATTGGATTTAATCGTTCAAACATTTGGTTTCTTTAGCTTATTTATTAATGGTATTACTGCGTTTATCATGTCTATTTATTTATTATATAATAAAGAATCTCATATTCGACAATTGAAAAAAGTTGTTACTTTCTTTATTGGCTATAAACGTTCTCAAAGATTTTTTGAAATAGGAGCTGAAGCCAACCATTATTTTAATGGATTTATTTCTGGACAACTATTAGAATGTTTGATATTAGGGATAATGATGTATATAGGTTTTAGAATAATGGGCATACCTTATCCTGAATTATTAGCAAGTATTATTGCTATAGCAGCTTTGGTACCTATGTTTGGTTGTTATGCCTCATTTGGGATTGGTTTTATTTTGGTATTAGCTATTGATCCTATGAAAGCTTTTGCCTTTGCAGTTGTATTCTTTGTTATCCAACAAATTGAAAGCAATATTATTTACCCAAAAGTTGTTGGTGATGCTGTTGGATTATCAGGTTTATATGTTTTATTATCATTAATTATATTTGGCAATCTATTTGGTTTCTTTGGCTTATTGATTGCCGTACCACTAATGGCACTTATTTATGCAGTAGCTAGTCGTGTTATCAATATATCACTTTATCGAAACCATATTGAAGTCACTGATAAAGTCATTAAGAAATTCAAAGATGAAGAATAAGGAAGATGTTGAGTTAATATCTTCCTTTATTTTATCTTAAACATCAACATCTCTTTTACTTATCTATAGCGACCTCCAAATTTCAAAAAAACAGGAATATCAAATTCCTGTTAATTAAAATTAGTTAATCTTGTTGAAAGATCTTAGGACATCTGTCTCACTTTTGATTTTGCATACTACCAGTTCATTTATCAGTTTATCCAGCTTGTCTCCGGTTGACTGACCAATGATTTCAATAATGGAAGCTGAAGGTTCGCATTTAATATAGGTTGGTAATAATTTAATGATAGTTTCAGCTTTACCTTCAATTCTACCTTCGTTTTTAAACTTTAAATTTGATTGTTTAATTGATTCTAACATATCACACTTACCTCCATTTTTCATTTTTTGCAAACACAATGCAACAATTTCTTTCATACCAGTAATAGTACCAGCCAAAATAGCAACATCTTCACTAACTCCATCAAATGAATCATCAGAAATATTAGTTCCTTTATTTTTTAGTAATTGCACTAATCTAATCAAATCTTGATTATCGTTATTATGAAAAAGATTCTTATCTTGATCATACAAATTATAAACCTTGACTTTAAAATTATTAGCAATATCTTTAAAATCATCAGGAATATCAATCAATTCAAAAAGCGATTTAGGTTTTGTCCAACGACTAGTAGAAGTAGAAAGAACAATAGTGATAATTGGCAACAAAATTTTCTTGTTTTGATAATCAATGAAATACTTACACCAATCATACAACCAAATTTTAAAAACTTCATCACCCTTGATACTGCTCTCATTTTCAATACCTAATAAAAAAGAATTATTGTTGATAGAACATGTAGCTAATACATCACGATAACGATTTAAAGATAAATATAAATCACCATTTGGGATAGTTGTTGACATATCAGTATTTTGATTCAACGAAACATTTGTAGATGATAATTTCTGTTCGCCATGAAATAATGTACCATTCACAAAATCAGAAAGATGTCCTTCATCTCGAAAATATTCTTTCCACAAAGCATCTTGGCCAACAAGAATCATTGATTCAAGATGAGTTTTTCTTTTTCGATATTTAACCTTTTGTCGCATAATTTTACCTCCATTGACAAGAACTTGAATATATTAAATTTGAGGTAAAAATTATTACAATTTCATTTTAACAGATTCATATATTATGTCAATACCGCTAAAATTCAGTATAAATAAATAATTAATTGCAAACATAAATAATACATATGTAATATTTAATGATGTATATTATGTATTAAAATCGATTGTTTTTAGCAATTATATATTTGTTTATTGTTAATAGAATATATACAAATATAACATATTTATGATTTTAATGTATTATTTTAATATTTAAAAAATAATTTATTTTTTCCCAAAAGTTCTTTTGCAGCTAGCATATATATGATATAATATAGAAGCAATAAGGACAAGTGATTTGTTGTCTTATGCATAGGCTTATATACATTTATTATTGATTTGATGTGATTGTGATACTAAGTGAGGTGTAAAACATGGCAGCAGTTAATTTATGTGATATTATGAAAGAATACAAAGCAAGATATCAATATACAAATAAGGATTTAGCAAACGTTTTTCAAGTATCAGTGAATACTGTAAACAGATGGTTAAGAGGAGAGATTTTATCAGTACAAGGTGATACTGCTGATAAAATCAGCGTTATTCTAGGATATGATATTTTGGCTGTATTACATGGTCAGGTTGTGGATTTAAAGAAGCCTATTATTGGTATGAAAAGAGCAGGATATGATTTATTTATTATGCAGGATTATTTAGGAGATGCCATTGTATCATATGATGAGTATAAGAATGGTGACTATTTTATTAAAGTAGATAATGATGATATGAAAGAGGCTGGTATTGTAGAGAATTCTCTGGTTTATGTTAAGAAAGTAAGCAGTATTGGTCCTGATGAAATTGCGGTTGTTGTAGCAGATGATATTGCGTATCTAAGATATTATAAAAAAGAAAGTGGTTATATTGTTCTTAGTGCAGCAAATTCTGATATTGATGATATGATTTATACCAATGCAAGAGCTAAAAAAGAACATGTAGCAGTGATTGGTAAGGTTTTATTTTCTAAGAATGTATATTAAAAACTATCCTTAAAGGATAGCTTTTTTAATTCACTTCTCACTAACATCAAACTATATCCTAATAAGTTCTGACCTTTCCATTTAGTTTTATCATAACGATTAGGATCAATCATTGATAAACCAATACCCCCATATTATATCTTTAACTGCACATTCAGCTAGTAAGAATCACCAATATTTAATAATTTCTTCTTTAAATTATCATTTGTTTGAATTTTTCTAATAGACCTTTATATACAACTATTTGTCTTATACCATTCCAATAATGATCATCATAATTTGATACATTATGTCCTAATGATTTAATATAAGCTACATTCTTTGTAGCAAGTATCTGATTTGCTATAGTATCATCACCAAAACAGATAGCTTTTTGATACATTATATATTGTTCCATTGAATTATACTATATTCCATCAACCATAAAATCACTTAAATAGCATTTTCTTCATCAGATTATGAAAACATATAACTTCCATATAATTACACCCACTTTATATGTTGCTGATTACAAACATTATATCATAGCCGAATAATTCATTCAATACTTTTAGCAAATAATTCTATGCAAGAAAAATCTGGATCAAATCAATCCAGATTTTTAACAACTTTTAATTATTATAGGAATTCTAATAATTATTCCCTATTCTTTAATATAGCTATAACATCAGCTTTTCTTATATGTAATATCAATACTTGTCTAACAATGATATAACATAATAGTATACCCACATAGATAAGGATATATAAATAGAAATCAAAATGAAGATCAATACCACAACTGATATTAGCTATCAAAAATGGCCAACATGCATCCATAATAAATTTAGATAACGGTATAAGCAATACTGCACTAATTGCTACAATGATAAACTGTCCATCCAAATAAAGCTTTCTAATCTCCTTATCACTATAACCAAATATCTTCATTAAAGATAAGCTATTTGCTGATCTATCAATGCATACTTTCAACATTTGATACATCACTATCGCAAAAATAAGAACCGAACATATAGCTAGCATATAAATCATACCACTCATAAGATCTAAAAATATGGCTGAACTCTTTTCAATATCTTCTCTTGTTGTTGTACTATATAACATATTACTATCAATATCTAATGCTTCATCACTGTAAATAACATTATAATAATCATCATCTTGATCATATAATGAACGCATAGCATCAATATCCATAAAACATAACATACCTACATTATATTCAACAACCTCTTTAACAGTAAACTGATAAACTATATCATTAACTGTATCACTTAAGATAACGGCATCTCCTTCTTCCCATCCAAACTTTTGACTGACTGCACTTGAAATGCTTAATTCATTCTTTCTCGTACTTGTAATAGTAGGAAAATAAGGATTATCATCATTAATACCAGTAATACTTAATTCAATTTCATAGCCTAAATTTTCTCCATATAAACTTTCAATATAAGCAATATTACCATTATCAGGGATTGTATCAGGTACATATTTATAAACATACATATAATTATATGTTGTATCATTAATCGTATTGGTATTGATATTATCACAATATACATAACAATCCACCGCTATAAACAATACCAATAATGATATAAACATACCTGCTATCAAAGCAACAATACTACGTTTTTCTCTTAATATTTGTCTTATTTGAAAGGCTGATATAAAAGATAGATTCTTAAGTGTAAAGCGACTATGTTGAATGTTTTCTTGTTTTCTTAATAATGATAAAGCTGTTTGATTCAAACGTTTTCTTAACACTATCACTGATACTACAAATGATATTAATGGTGGTACAACAACACCATAAATAATCAGCCATATATTAAGCTGCATACTACAATCAGGAACACAAAAATAAATGAAAGTATCTTGTGCAAACATATTCATTGATAAATCTGAAAAACTAATTGCTGTACCAATCAACCCACCAATAAAACATAATAAAACCGGAAGCATTGTATAAGATAATATCAGTTGTTGATGTGATAAGCCTAAAGCATATAAAGCACCAATCATCGAACTTTCCTGATCAATAGAATGAACCAAGAATACGGATATCACATATGTTAATAAAATAATAACTAATATACCTGCTAAAATACAAATACTAAAGTTTTGATTTAAATCATTAATAGATGCATTGATTCTAGGATTATCATCTGCTTCAACATAAGATGTTAAATTGCTCATCTCTAATGAGAAATATTCATCTAATAAATCATTAGATTCATCTTGTAATGTAACCATGGCATCACTTAATTCATTAGTATACGTTGATAGTTCATCACTACCTGATGATAATGCATCCACACCATCACTGATTTGATTATAAGCAATAGATATTGTATCTAATGAAGATGTATACGAATGCAACCCTTCATCAAATGTATCATATTCTTCAACTATTGTATTAAAAGCTTGTTGGAATGTTGTAAGAGAGGTAGTAAGTGTTGATATTTGTAAAGGGATATCTTGAATAACTGTATCCATAGAGGTATATGATGATACCAGTTGAGATGTTCCATCATTAATTTGATTTGTATATTGATTGATGTTGTTCAAATAGTTTTCAAAATAAGTAAGTAATGTTTGACTTTCTTCAGATAAGTTAGAGCTATCAATAGAATAAGTATTGATAAACAAATCATATGAAGTAGCATTTGCTAACTGTTGAGTATAAGCATTGAGTGTTTCTAGGTTTTCTAGAAATGTTGATGAATACGTTGATAGTTGAGTTAATGATGCATAAGATGTTTCAAATAGAGACAGTTGTTCATTCATGGTTGTTAGTGCTTGAGATATTGAAGTTGAAGCATTAGAAAGAGCCACAGAGTTACTAGATAATTCATTTATAGCTTCTTGAATTGTTTCAATACCTTCACTTAAATCATCAATACCATTATTAAGTTCACACATCGCATCACTTAAATCATTTGAACCATCAACTAGTTCCTGTATACCATCAACAATTTCATCACGATCAGCTAATTCATCTTTAATCATATCCTGAAAATAACTGTCATCAATATCATCCACATTCACTGTTAATTCATACAAATAATCTTTAAAATCATCACTATCATAATCATTCAATAAATAGCTATAAACATATTCTTCACTATGAATCGCAATATTAGCATCTTTAACACCTTCATAAGCATCATCACTAATAAAAGCAATACCAAAATACATATCACTACTCATATCACCCATATTCTCTAATACATTATCATAATCACTTACAGAACCAAAACCACTAATCATATATGTTTGATTACCTATCATAATACTATCACCAATAGAATAATCATGATTTGATGCATAAACTTTATCAAGAATAATATCATTATCACTAGAAATCATATTCCCTTGTGATAATTCAATCAAATCTACTAATTTTCTATTTTTCATCAAACGTAACGTCGAATCATCATTCATACTTACATCCAAATAGAAATGTTCTTCAATCGTTACACCCATGTCACTGATTTCATCAATAACACTATCACTTAAAGGCACAAACACACTGAATTGACCATTTTCTACATGATTCTTCTCGTTAATTTCATTTACCTTATGAATCACACTAGAAGATGACGCCATAATACCTACAACCATAAATATACATAATACAATCAAAAATAATAATAACAAATAACGTACAAAATTCTTTTTTAAATCACGCAAAGTACGTTTGAATAATAGTTTTTGCATATTATAACTCTATGTCCTTAGCACTTATTTTACTCTGTTGAAGATTACTTACTATTTGACCATCTTTAATATTAATAATACAATCTGCCATTTTAGTGATTTCATTGTTATGAGTGACCATAATAATTGTTGTATGGTATTTTTGATTGATTGTTTCTAATAACATAAGAATATCTTTAGCATTTTGGCTATCCAATGCTCCTGTTGGTTCATCGCAAAGTAAGAGTTGGGGATTTTTAATAATAGCTCTGGCAATGGCTGTACGTTGTTGTTGGCCACCAGATAATTGATGAGGAAATTTGTATTGATGTTCTTGTAAGCCTAATGTTTCTAACAAGTCATTGATAGGTAAAGGATTATCAGATAGATACTGACAGACTTCAATATTCTCTTTAACAGTTAAATTACCGATAAGATTATACATCTGAAAAATAAAGCCCAATTCTCTTTTACGATACTTCAATAATTCTTTTGACTTTAATTTAGTAATATCCAAATTACTAATCATTATACTTCCACTATCCACTTCATCTAATGCACCAATCATATTAAGCAATGTACTTTTTCCTGATCCTGACGGACCAATAATACAACATATTTCCCCTTTATCTAATGACAATGATACATCATTTAATACTTGTGCATGATTATAACTTTTATAAATGTTTTGAATTTCAATATACATAGTTACTCCCTTCTAACTAAATAACATTGTTATGTAAATGTTATTTTAATAAGGACTTTAGTCCTTATTAAACCAATGATTCAAATCCTGATCTAAGAAAATGAATCATTATATTTAATTGTTGTTTGGCTTCGTTTATATCCAAATCATGAGATATGATCTGCATAAAAGCATCAATTTGTAGATGCGATAACCAATGAATAGTAAAAGAATCTAATTCTCTATATTCTTGAAAAATAAGTATAGTTTGTTTATCTAATAATTCTGTTAACTTATCAAAGAATTCAATGACATAAGGATAATCACGATGCTTTAATACAATTTGACACACTTCTTTATGACTATAATAATAATCCAATAACTGATAGATGGCTCTTATATCTTCTTCCTCATCACCGCTCACATTTTGTGACTGAACTGCTAATTCATTTTGGTAATGAACCTTTATTGCTTCTAAAAAGAATTCACAAGCTTCACTTATCACATGAATAAACAAATCATCTTTGTTTTTAAAAAAGAAATATAAAGCTCCTGTTGTTACATCAGCATTATTGCAAATTTGTCTTAAAGAAGCTTTTTGATAACCTTTCTCATAAAACTCTTCTTTAGCACTTTCCAATAATTTCGCATATGTGTCTTCTGACAATGTTCCTAGCTTTCTTGTCATGAAATCACCTCTTACATAACAATGTTATTTTATCATAAGACGATATTAATATCAAGATGTACTTGACATTTTAGTTAGTTGATGCTAACTTATTAATAGTTAGTTATCGCTAACTAAAGGAGGAAAATAATTTATGAAAATTGCTTATGCATCTAGAACTGGAAATGTTGAATCAATCGTTAATAATTTAGGTTACGATGATGCTTTACGTATTGACGATGGATCTGAAACAATTGAAGAAGAGTATGTTTTATTTACTTATACTGATGGATTTGGTGATATTCCTATGGAAGTAGAATCTTTCTTAGAAGGTAATGCTGATTTCTTACAAGGTGTTGTTGTATCTGGTGATAAAGGATATGGCGAAGCCTATTGTCAAGCTGGTGATAAGATAGCTGAAATGTACAACGTTGATGTTCTTTATAGAGTAGAAAATGATGGTACAGATGATGATTTAGCAGCTATTGAAGCAAAGTTGGCTGAACTATAAGATGTCATCTACAGAGTTACAATTTGAGAAATTATTAGCTATTCATTGTGCTCCTGTACTCAAAAAGAAAAAAGTCGCAAACATGTTTCATATTGAAAAGAGCTATATTGATAATCTTGAATACATCGTAAACAAATATAATGAAACTCTTAACCCCGAAGGTTTATTCATCCAAATATTACAAGAAAGTCAAACTAGAGTAACTATATTTGTTTACTGTAAAAAATTATTAAAATCCATTCTTCATCAATATGACATTCAAAAATTTCTTACAAACTACAACTATCCTATTGAAAACTTAAACAAAACATTATCTTATCTTAATTATCGTTTAACATACTATAAACACTATCCTCATGAAATAGGACTATTTTTAGGCTATCCTTTGGAAGATGTTATAGGATTTATAAATCATGATAAGTGCCAATATTGTGGCTATTGGAAGGTTTATCATAATGAAGAAAATGCAAAACATTTGTTTTATATTTATGATTTATGTCAACAGGAAGTTTTAGGTTGTGTACATTGTGGACAATGTATTAAAGATATTGTTACTAGGTTGTAACTAGAAGCTGTTTTTATAACAGCTTTTTTATTCTATAATATTAGACACTACAAGTTAAAACACATTCAATTAATCAACTCCTGATGACTTGATTTGATAAAATTGATTAGCCCAAAGTATAAGTGTTGAACCAAAAGCATAAAAATGAAAACCATATAATATAAACATTAATATGATACATATCCAAAATAATTTATTATTATATTTAATAGCAAATTGCTTGCGCTTAACAAATTGAAATAATCCCATTTGAATAAAAAAAGCAAAAACAATGATATAAATTGATATAACCGATTGTAAGTCAACTTCTAAATTATAATAACAACTACTCAAAACCATTCCTATAATACCTATAAAACACAAACAATAAGGAATATAACTGCGTGTATGAGTTTCAAGATAAACAGATGAATCATATAAACAACGATATAAATAAATACAAACCATCATAAACAATGTCATAAATACTAAATATATGGAAGCAAAATAATAAGAAACACACATTAATATAAGACATAATAACATACATATGACAAACATTGAATATGGCATTTTCATATTTATTTCTTTATCTTTATCAAAAGTATCTTCCAATTCTTCTGTTAATTGATCAATATCATATAAATCCATCATTGCTAAAGAAAGATTAGGAATATAACTTTTTTGTATCTGTAGTCTTTGAATTTGATCATCAAACTGTTTCATTTTATCTCCTCGCCATTCGATATTTCCTTGTAATACTTCTTCAATTTCATTTAAAGAAAAATTCATTTTCCTAAGTATTATAATTTTCTTTATTGTAATAATATCCTCATCACTATAATCTCGATAACCAGATAAATTACGTTTAGGATGTATAAGTCCCTTTTCTTCATAAGTAAGCAAAGCTTTTCTAGTGATTGGATATTGATTTGTCACTTCCTTGATAAACATAATATCACCTTCCCAACTATATAATAGACCTAACCCTAAGGGTCAGGTCAAGTTAAAAATTAAATTATTATACATTTTCACATAATGTACAAATCAATATGATAGGATTGTATTCGAGAAGGAATATCAATAAAAATATCCTTTAAATATTACATAAAAAATATTAATTGACTAGGAGGTATTTATGATTGGATATAAAGTCTTGATGAATATTTTAGTACTTATTTTAATCATTCATTATATATGTATTATCTTGATACCAAAATGGCGTATAAAATTTTTTAAACGTTATATTGCAATGGATATCACTAAAAAACATGAAATCATTGATCAACGTTTTAACAATGTTTTAGAAAAAACATGGTATATCAAACAGCCTATGATTATCATTATGTGTATATTACTTGTTGTTCTTGTTGATTATAGTGATAATGCATTTGTATATATAGCTCTCTTTAGTATATTTGCAGAACATTTATATATACTTTGCATTATTCATTACGGCAAGAAGAAAGGATTCTTCCGAAAAATATGAAAACCATAGATTCATTAAAAATACTCAAATATATATGCTATATTATAGCAATAATAGCTACTATCAGATGTATTTTCTTTCATGGTTACCTTTATTTTCATGAAACTATGTCATTTCTACTTATTGCTGCATTAAACTTTAGCAAGAAGAAAAATTGATTTTAGAAGGTAACTATGAAAGACATAAAATTAATGTTATTAGGGATAGGATTTATAGCTTTTGCTATATATATTTATACTTGCTAGTGATGAAGATGTTGTTATATTTTGGATTAGCTTTATTTCACAAATGATTGGTGTTATATTAGTGATTGTTGGCTTTTCGTTGAAAAAAGAAGATTAAATCAGCATTGCTAAAAGCAAGGTTGATTTAATCTATAAGCACATAGTCATATACACTGGTAAACATATAATCTTATTACTTTTTATGGATAAATTCTTAGTATGAATAACATATGCTTTATCAATACGTGATGAATATTTATCTATAAATCTTTCTAATGATTTTGTTGAATACTTCTTAGACGATTTTACTTCAATAGGATAGATTTTTAATCTAGTTTTACTTTTATTAGAGATTATAAAATCTATTTCAATATCATTATGTCCTTTTTCCTTATTATATTCAGTATAAAAATATAACGGATAACCATTACAAGTTAAAGCTTGAGCCACAATATTTTCAAATAACATCCCCTCATTAATGGATAGATTATCATTTAATATTTGTTTATATAGCTGTTTATCAGCTATTTCTTTCTCTGTAAAAGCATGACTAATAAGTAATCCTGTATCCCCCATATAACATTTAACACTTGTTCTATCTTCATTGATAGATAAGCCAACATTAGGATCATTACAACTAAAACACTCATTACATACCATTGAATCACCTAACCAATAGAATGTTTCCTTATACATAGGAAAAGTCGAATTCATTTGAATATTGGACAACCTTACCCTTTTCTCATGTTTTGATAAGAAAGCAGGTATTTGATCAAAAATGGACGATACTCGTGATTTGTAATAATTATCAATTTTGCTTATATCATTCTTATACAATGATAGGATTCTTCGTTTTTCAGCATCAACTTCACGAAAACTTCTATTTTTCTCAATATATGTTGATACACACTTTGGCATACCTCCAACCATCATATACTGCTTAAATAACATCATTGCTTTATGATGCAAATTATCATCTAATGGCACACAATCATCAAAACATTTCTTTATATACTTTACCATCATATTTTGATTTAAAGCCCAGGCAAACTCCTCAAAATCCATAGGATACATTTTAATCATTTGTTCTTCAGAAGGTAGAATAATATCTTTTACATTTTCTTTAATAGAAATAAGCGAACCAGTTTCAATATAATTATATCTACCATCTTTGACTAGTTTTTTTATAGATTGTCTAGCTTTAGGAAAGAACTGTACTTCATCAAAAATTATTAACGATTCATGTGGATATAATCCAACATCATATTGAACACTTAAAATCATAAAAAAAGTATCTAAATTAATTAAATAATTATTAAATGCATCAAGAATAATATCTCTAACATCACTAAAATCTATTAATATATAACTTTTATATTCATTTTTCGCAAATTCTTCTACAATAGTTGATTTTCCTATGCGTCGTGCTCCTTCAATAAGTAAGGCAGTCTCATTAGATTCATTATTTTTCCAATCTAAAAGTTTTTGATATATCTTTCTTTTAAATATCATTAATATCACCACCTATATTTATCTTAAACTTAAATACAATAAAAAGCAATATTAATAATACAAAAATAATATATAAAAAGCATTTTTAATTTAAGCAATATTATATATAAAAAGCAGATTAATGTATACAAACGCATTTTTATGCACTTTTGTATCATTGCAATTATATTCGTTTAATTATTATGATTAAAAGGATCGAATATTTTATTGAAAGAATATATTTGTTATAATGATGACGAGGCGATAATCATACATAAATATATTTGACCTGCTAATGAAGAATTCAATGGTATTGTTCATCTTATATTTTTCATTTATAACTTGTTTTTTAGTCATTGACTTTCAATTTGTGTATGTTACAATATTGATACTTGCTGGAGGGTAAGCCATTCAAAAGAAATGGTGAGCTGGATAAGGCTGCAGATTGAGATATCTGTCCTTATACAGCTCTTTTTATTAGGGGGATTTATGGATTTTTTAAATGATGAAATTAAACCAATTTATTATAAGTATTTAGCCGCTGCTTTTGGTAGTTCTCTTATATCTTGTATATATGGTGTTGTTGATATGGCTATGGTTGGTCAATATCAAGGTCCTAATGGTACAGCTGCATTAGCTATTGTGGCTCCAATTTGGAATGTTATATATAGTTTGGGATTACTGATGGGGATTGGTGGTTCTGTACTTTATAGTATGATTAAAGGACAGGATAATAAAAAAGATAATCCTAATGATTATTTTAGTGCAGCAGTAATTGGTTCTATTATTTTAGGATTCATTTGCTGGATATTGATTATATTATTTGATGAAACTATATTGAATGCGTTTGGTGCAACTGTAGATACCTTAGAACTTGCTAGAGCTTATATATTTCCTATTAAGTTTGTATTTCCATGTTTCTTATTCAATCAAATGCTTGCAGCTTTTTTAAGAAATGATAATGATCCAACTCTTGCAACAATAGCTATTATCGCTGGTGGTATCTTTAATATGATTGGAGATTATTTCTTTGTATTTGTATGTGACAAAGGTATTCAAGGAGCTGGTATCGCAACAGGACTTGGTGCATTGATATCTTTTATTGTGATGTTAACACATTTTGTAAAACGCACAAACACATTATCTTTCAAGATTCCAAAACAGTTATCTAAAAAAATATATCGTATTACAATTAATGGTTTTTCTTCATTCTTTATTGATGTTGCTATGGGATTTTTAACAATTCTCTTTAATCGCCAAATAGTTTTATATCTAAATACCAATGCCTTATCTGTTTATAGTGTTGTAATAAATATTTCGACATTCGTCCAATGTTGTGCTTATGCGGTTGGTCAAGCCAGTCAACCTATTATTTCTATGAATTATGGTGCCGACAAGAATCAACGTATCAAAAAAGTATTAAAATATGCTATAAGTAGTGTCGCTGTTGTTTCAATTATATGGACAATATTAATAGAAGTATTTCCAAATTTATTTATATACATTTATATGGCCCCAACAAATGAAATATTACAAATGGCACCAGCCATTATGAGAATTTATGCTTTATCATTTATATTACTACCACTTAATATATTTTCTACATATTACTTCCAATCCATTATGAAGCCAAATATATCATTTATTGTTTCTATTACCAGAGGTATTATTATAAGTGGTATACTTATTATACTATTACCAATCATTAATGTGAATGCTATATGGCTTGCTATGCCTATTACTGAACTTATAGTTGCTATATATGTTGTTATGATGATTAAACATTATACCAATTAAAGAGCACATCAATCTTGATGTGCATCTGAAATACTAATATGAATACTTAATGAGTGTCCAAAGAAATGAAATTCTTTATGATATTCTTTCACGATTTCACCTCCATTTATCAAATTGCAAATAAGTATTGCATAAATATAAAATATAGTTTATAATAAAGAGGAAGAAATCCTTGAAGGTGTTTCCTCGTAATTAAAAAATTCTTAAATACATTAGAACACACTATTCGTCACAATAGTGTGTTCTTTTTTATGCGAAAACAACGTTAACTTCTAATATATGTCCAAATATATGAACTTCAAGATGTACATTAAACTCTTCCATAAAATCCTCCTAAAACACATTGGAGGAAACACACTATTTAGGATAACTTCCACAAGTATTATAGCATTAATATTCGTTTATTGCAATTTTATTTAATAATTATTTGCAAATATAATAATTATAAATAACACAAAAGAGAATCATCACTGATTCTCTTTTTGCTTTTGTTTTTCTTTTTGTGCTTTGATGACTTTTTGACGTGTGAATTCTTCACGTTCTCTTTCTTCTAATGTTTCATTGATGAATTTGATGTTTTTTTCAAATTCAGGAATTGAAACATTTTCTAGAGCATTAGCACGTTTTTGGGTTTTACGTATAGCGTTTGCTAAACGATAGACTGCGTTTTCGATTTCTGCTAGTTTAACTGTTAATTCCTTAACACGATAAAAACATTGATAAGCATAATCGACTTTTGAATTGGCATGTTCAAAGCCATAGCCATAGCGTATAGGTGTTTTTTCATAAGTAACCTTTGGTATTTCTACACCCATAACAGTACGATAAGTGACACTAATACCTTCATCAATAGGTATTGCATCAGCAATATCATTGATAATACCCATAGAGACATTAGCTTCTTGAAGCGCATAATAGGCTCTTTCATAAGAAACTGTAATTTCATCTCTGATTTCTTTTACATCATCAAGTAGATCCATCATTTCTTTGATAAGAACATTTCTTTTTTTATCCATTAAATCATAGCCCAAATAAGCAAGTTCCAAAGATTTCTTTTGAGCCATGAGGTTTCCTTTGGTTGGGAATACTTGATTAGCCATTGTTGACCGCCTGTTGTAGTTCTTTAATAATTGTATCTTCGTTCAAGTTAAACTGTTCTACAGCTTTGTTATGATCATAGAACTTATCAAGTACAGCATTATCAACACGATCTAATTCATTCTTTGGCAATACTGAAAGTAGTGCCCATCCTAAATCTAATGTTTCTTCAATAGATCGGTTAGTATCAAAGCCTTGATTTAAGAAATGTTCCTCAAATAAACGTCCAAATTCCATATATTTCTTATCTGTTTGTGATAATTCGTCTTCACCAATAACTGAAGTTAAAGATTTAACATCTTGAACATGTGCATAACATGCAAATAATTGGTTAGCCACATCTTGATGATCCGCTCTAGTAAAACCTTCACCAATACCATCTTTCATTAAACGTGAAAGTGAAGGTAAAACTGATACTGGTGGTTGAATACCCATACTATTTAATTCTGCATCTAAAGTGATTTGACCTTCCGTAATATAACCTGTTAAGTCAGGTACCGGATGGGTAATATCATTATTTGGCATGGTTAAAATTGGTATTTGTGTTACTGAACCTTTAGCATATTTAGAGATACCTGCACGTTCATAAAGTGATGCCAAATCAGAATACAAATATCCTGGATAACCTTTACGTCCTGGAATTTCACCTTTACTTGATGAATATTCACGTAAAGCTTCACAATAACTTGTGACATCAGTATATACAACCAATACATGCATATCACATTCAAATGCCAAATATTCTGCAGCTGTTAAAGCACATCTTGGTGTTAATGTTCTTTCAATGATTGGATCATTAGATAAATTCAAGAACATTACAACACGTTCCATAACACCTGCTTCTTCAAAAGATCTTCTAAAATACTCAGCAACATCATTCGTAACACCCATTGCTGCAAACACAACTGCAAATGGACTACCATCATTAACCTTAGCTTGCTTAACAATTTGTACTGCTAATTGATTATGAGGTAAACCTGATCCTGAGAAGATTGGTAACTTTTGTCCACGAATAAGTGTTGTCAAACAATCTATAGATGAAATACCTGTGTTAATATAGTTACGTGGATAAACACGAGACACAGGATTTAATGGTTGACCATTAATATCCATAGATTTTTCAGCATAAATATCACCTAATCCATCAATAGGTTTTCCAGCTCCTGAAAATACTCTTCCTAACATTTCCTTAGAAACTGGTAATTCCATAGGACGACCTAATAATCTTGTCTTTGTATTGGCTAATGATAAACCATTCGTTCCTTCAAAAACCTGTACAACAACTTTTTCACCTTCAAGCTGGACAACACGTCCTAAACGTGTTGTACCATCATTAACTTGTATTTCTACCATTTCATCGTATGAAGCATCCTTAACATGATCTAATACGACTAATGATCCGTTAATTTCATTCAATCCTTTATATTGAAGACTCATAGTTTTTCCTCCTTAAGCGATTGATGCAATAGCTTCATCTATATCTGTATAATAATGATCAAATAATTCTAATTGATTATTTGGTACATCATATTTCATCTTTACAATACTATCAAAAATACCTGTTTCTACTAATAAACGAATAGGTTTATTAGCATTCACATATTCTTGACCACGTTTATTCATATATAAGATAACTTCCATCATCTTTAATTGTTTTTCTAATGGGACAAAAGTATCATCTTTATGGAAAGCATTTTGTTGGAGATAACCAACTCTAATAAGCTTTGCGATTTCCAATGTTAACTTCTGATCATCTGGTAAAACATCAGATCCCATTAATTTAACAATTTCATTCAATTTATTTTCTTCTGCTAAAATACTTTGTAATTGTTGACGATCACGCATAAATTTTGGATCAACATTCTTGTTGTACCAACGCGTTAAATCTGGTACATATTCACTATAACTTTCATTCCAGTTAATTGCGAAGTAATGTCTGGCATATGCTAAGGATTTATCCAATGCCCAAAATGTTCTAACAAATCGTTTCGTATTTTGGGTAACAGGTTCAGAAAAATCAGAACCTTGTGGAGAGACTGCTCCAATAATAGTGACAGAACCTTGAGTATCATTCAAATTATTCATATAGCCAGCACGTTCATAGAATTGAGACAAACGAGATGGCAAATAAGCTGGGAATCCTTCCTCAGCTGGCATTTCTTCCAAACGTCCAGAAATTTCACGTAATGCTTCTGCCCAACGAGAAGTTGAATCAGCCATAATAGCCACATGATAACCCATGTCACGATAATATTCTGCTAAAGTTACACCAGTGTAAATTGAGGCTTCTCTGGCAGCCACAGGCATATTAGATGTATTTGCTATCAAAACCGTTCTATCCGTTAAAGGTTTATTAGACTTAGGGTCAATCAACTCTCTAAACTCTTCCAAAACCTGTGTCATTTCATTACCACGTTCACCACAACCAACATAAACAATAATATCAGCATCACACCATTTTGCTAACTGATGTTGAGTCATTGTTTTACCTGTACCGAATCCTCCTGGAATCGCAGCTGTCCCACCTTTCGCAATCGGAAACAATGTATCAATAACTCTTTGTCCAGTAACTAAAGGCATTGAAATTGGTAATCTATTTTTAACAGGTCTAGCTGTTTTAATTGGCCATTTTTGAGTTAATGTACAATCAATGATATTTCCTTTTTCATCTTCTAATTTGATAATAACATCATCAATTGTATATTTTCCATTTTCTGCAACTTCTACAACTTTACCAGAAACATTTGGCGAAACCATACATTTATGAACAATCAAATCTGTTTCAGGACAAGTAGCATAAATATCGCCACCTTTGAGTTCATCACCCACTTTAACAGTAATTGTCACATCCCACAATTTTTCTTTATCCAATGGATCAACATGACTTCCAGTAGGAATAAAAGCTCCTGATTGTTTCACTATATCTTCAAGTGGTCTTTCAATTCCATCAAAGATATTTCTTAAAATACCTGGACCTAATGTTACACAAATAGGCTGTCCTGTACCTTCTACTGGTTCACCTGGTTTTAATCCAGTTGTTGTTTCATAAACCTGAATTGTTGTTTCATCTTTATTCATGGATATAACTTCACCAATAAGTTTAGCATTACCTACATAAACCATTTCTAGCATTGAAAAAGCATGTGTATTTCTAACAGTAACAACGGGACCATTAACTGAATAAATTAAATTTTCATTCATCATTTCACCGCCTATCTAATAATTAATCCCGAATTCTTATTAAACCATTCTTTTTGATTCTTTAAAGCAAAATCTAAAGTTTCATCAACAATCAAAGCATTCTTTAAATCTTCAATCATGATTCCACCTATTTCTATATCATCAGATGCTTTTACTTCTATATCATATCCTAAAGCTTTTAATAATTCATCTTTTAAAGATAAATCATCTTCTTTAATATATAAAATAGCATCCGTATCTTTAAAAGTATCAGCTACCTTTTCAATTTTTGCTTTCATAAAAGGCATATATTCATTACTTTTACTAAATTCTATAAGTTCTTCTTTTGCTTCATTAAATACTTTATTAACATATTCGTCTCTTTTTTTAATTAGTTTCTTTGTTCGATCTGTATGAATTTCAGAAATTTCAGATGCAGCTTGAGAACTCATTTCTTCTACTTCTTGTTTTAATTTTAAATCAGCATCTCTTTCAGCTTCTTTTTTCATAGAACTGTATGCTTCTTCTTCTAGAGCTTTTACTTCTTCTAAAATAGCATTTTCTTCATTTGCTGCTTGTCTTTCAATTTCTTCTTTCATATAGAGATATATTTGATCAATATTCTGCATACTATCTCTCCTATAACTTCACACCAATAGCTTCAGATACATAACCATCAATCGTTTCTCCAATCTTAGAGTTTCCATGACGATCAGGTATTTCTGTAATTAATGGTTTTTGTTGTTTTAATTTAATTTCAGATATAATATCAGGACACATATTCACAAGTTGAGTTGTAACAAGAATAATCGCAATGGAAGGATCTTGCATCTTTTCCTGAAGTGTTTCAAGAAACGTTTGACGATCATGTGCAACAACACCCTCAATACCAACCAATCTTAAGCCAACTAATGTATCGACATTATCACTGATTAAAAAGAATTTCATAATAAATTATAATGCGTTGATAATCAAAATTGAAATCAACAAACCATAAATAGCAACACCTTCACCTAAAGCTACGAAAATCAATGCTTTACCAAAGTTATTGTCATTTTCAGAGAAAGCACCAATAGCTGCTGGAGCAGCAGATGCGACAGCATAACCAGCACCTAAGCAAGAACAACTTGTAACCAAAGCCGC
Organism: Erysipelotrichaceae bacterium; assembly: GCA_021201315.1. Taxonomy (GTDB): domain Bacteria; phylum Bacillota_I; class Bacilli_A; order Erysipelotrichales; family Coprobacillaceae; genus JAJQDJ01. Next base: position 13,144 of record JAJQFG010000091.1, on the reverse strand, counting down.
AGCCAAGAAACCTAACCCTTGAGCAAGTGTACCAGTAATAGCTGAATCAGCTGCATAAGCACTACTCATGGCAAAACAACATGTTAATATAACTGCTCCAAAGAAACCACAAATATGAGTTGTAAGACGAATCTTAGCAGACTTTTTAGAAACTTTTGAAGTAAATACTTTGACTAAAGGTAATGATAATAATACAACAGCAACTGCAGGTAAAATAAATAACATTAATAAATTCATCTTTTTATCCTCCTAATTTTTTATCTATCTTTTATTGACACAAAAGGAATACCTTTTCCTTCATAATAACGTGAAAACATTTCATAAAATTCAAGACGTAAAACTTGAATTCCAACAACCAAACCTTCTAGTACCATTACAAAGACATTTCCTAATATGACAACTAATAAATAGCCAATATTAATACTGCCTCCACCAACCATTTCAGCCAGTGTATAAACAACAAGCATCATACCAGCATGGGATAATATAAAACCACCCACACGTAAAAATGACATCGTATTTGATATAAATGTTAAAACAATATCAAATAATTCAAAGAATGATGTTGCAAAATAACCTCCAAAACCTTCAGGAAACATAGGATCACCTTCCATTTTATGTTCCAATGCTTCCTTTAAAAACATCAATACAACTGGTAAAGCAATACCAATAATATAGAATGGTAATCCAACAAAAGGTATATTAACGCCCATCATCATATCAAGAACTACCAATAATACTGATACATAGAAAACAATACCTGCTACACCATTTTGTGAAAACAATGCTTCACCCATATTTTTTTCTTAATATTGATATATATATTGAATATCATTGCGATTAATATCAATGCAACACCAGTACCTACTGCAATCATCAACAAAGTCATCGTATTACTTGATTCTAATGGTAGTAATAATGGCGTCGCAAATAATTGAAACAAGTCTTCGCTACCAAATATTGAACCAAATACACATCCAAAAATAACACAGGCTATTGATAATCTCACACCTACTGCTCCAAGTTGCATACCCTTCCACTTATAAGCAATATAACCAACAATAGCTAATACAATTCCTTGTCCAATATCACCATACATCATTCCAAATAGGAACGTATATGTAATAGCGACTAATGTTGTTGGATCAAAATCCGTATAACTTGGTACGCCATACATTTCTACAAACATACTAAATGGTTCAGAAAACCAATTACTTGTAAGTTTTGTAGGTGGTGTTAAACGTGAATCACCATTAGCTGGCTTGATTTCTACATGAACATGATCCATTTTTTCAAAATCTGCTTTAATTTCATTTGCTTTCTTTTCTTCACAAAAGCCGTAAACTGCAGCTGTATCTCCAAAAACAACGACATATTTTTGAGCATCATATGTTTTAGTTAGTTTCTTAGAAATACTATAAATTTCATTTAATCTTGGTAAATTATCATTAAACAAAGCTTGTGTACGTTCGTCTAAAACCTTCATATAGTTTCTGGCCGTATCATTTTCTTCCTTTAATACTTGAAGTGCATCATCAGGTGTTCCATGAACAAAATCAGGTATTTCAATTTGTTCGAAGTACAATGAAGAAAAGATATTATCGATTTCTGGAGCTTTATCTAAAGTAACTATATATCCACAATAAGTCTCTTTTTTACCTTTATGAAGTATCTTAAATAAGAATGGATATTGACTATAATAATCTACTTTTTCTAGATTAGATGTAGGAATACGTCCAAATCTAACTTTTAAATATTTACAATTAAGCATACTATCGAAATCTATATCAGAATTAATCATATGCTCTAATTGAGTAATAGCAGCTTCGTTTTCTACTATCATCTTTTCTAACTCTTTTTTTACATTTTCATTTTTCTTAACTGCTTCTACCATATTACAAAAATCTGTATCTGCTTGAATAATATTAATTCTAACATTATCAACATCACTATTTTTGATATCTAAATGGTATTTATCTCTTATTTCTTCAATATGATCGATCAATCCTGCATAAGGATTTTCTCTATTTAAAACTGATAAACCTTGTACAGAATCAGCAAACTTAGAAGCCAATTCTGGATGAAAATCATCTAAATTAATGAGCTTTAATAAAAGAGCATCATATTGCGTACTTGGAAATTCTATTTCCAAAAGCTTTAATTTTGCTATTGCCATACATTTTTTCCTTCCTTATTTCTTTTTTTATTTCGAATTAATTGAACTATTAATCCTAGGATTGCTCCTATTACAATAGCAAATGGTACAAATGGTAACTGTATGCTATTCTCTAACAAGCTTAATAAATAAACTAAAACAATATATATAATTATCATAGTGAATATACCTTTTTTAGATAACTGATTCATTGTCCATTTATCCTTCAACAATCGAATACCCACTGTTCCACTTACAATTAAAACCAAACCATCAATAACTCTAAACAATATATTAAAACCAATAATCGCTGGATATAAATTTATAACATAAAATACACTACCATAAACAAATCCACCTAATATTGTAGCAACTCCTAAAGCAAAAAGTAACCTTCCGCTTTTCTTACCTTTATTTAAAAATCCTATTAATGCTAATATAGATCCAACTCCTAAATCTCCGAAAAACAATGCAAATACACCATAATAAAGATAAGCATATGCATAAACAATTTTTTGTTTTTTATGACTTAATAATTCAAAAGGTTCTATAAATTTAGAATTGTTTACAACATTAGGAGCAAAGATTTGTTGTTGTTCAAATGTATCCGAAGGTAATATTTGATATTCTAAAGAATCAATACCTTTAAAATGATTTTTTAAATCCTTAATATTATCTTTAGATATAAATCCATAAATACTATACTTATTCTTTAAATCAACTACATAATCTTTATATGTTTCTTTTTTAGCTATATAAGAAGCAGTAGCATATATTTTCATTAGTTCATCTTGATGTGCTATTCTTAATTGATCCATCTTTAAATCCATGTTTAAGATATATGATTGCATAGCTTCAACTTCATTTTGTAGTTCTTTTTTAGCGTCACTGATTTCACCATGAACAAAATCAGGCATATCTATTTCTTCAAATCCTATAGATTTAAAGAAATTATCAACCTCTAATAAATAACTATTAACAACCACATAACAACCCCAAATAAGATTATTATCTTTTCCTAATTCATAAAAGACAACTGGATATTTATCTAGATATGAAAATTGATCTTTATTCTTTTTATCAATACACCCTAATCTCATCGTAACATATTGACAGTGATTTAATTGATCAAAATTAATATCATTTGAATTCAAATGCTTAAGCATTCCTAAAGTTAATTCATTCTCATGTTTTTCTTTTTGGAGTTGACTAGAAATATCCATAATTTTCTTTATTTCTCTTTCTAATCCATTTAATGAAACTTCTACTTTTTTTATATCTAACTTAATGTCATGCTCGCCTTCATTTAATTCTAGCTTTAAATCATCAGCAATATGTTTTATACGTACTAACAAATCAGTATAACTTCTATCCTCTTGCAAAAAACCAACTTCTTCATTAAAGACAATACTTGAAGCTTTTTGAGGATAAAAATTTTTTGCATCCATTAATTTCATTAATACTTTATCTAAATGATGGCTATCAAAAGACATATTCATTAATATCATCTCATCTTTTGCCATAACACCCCTCCTAATATATCAACATCGAAGCAATTTGATTTGCTGGTTCATTGTATCTTAAGCCTTCTATAATATGTTTAAGGTTATCAATTTCTACTTGAAATACTAGTTTATAAGTCATAAATACTAATGCACTATCCGTAGAAAAACGCATATAACGTTTTGCCAGATTATATTGAATTTTACCTGTAAAATATTCAATATATACAAATTCATTATCATCTACATAAAGCTTATAAGGAGAAGTAGCTAGTTTTTGCAAGAATTCACTAGCATCTTTAGCCTCAATGAGTTCGTTCATTGTTTTCTTAGGAATGCGACTGTATTCCATAAATAACACTTCTTTAATTTGAGAAGCAGATGCATTAAAGTATTTCTTTAAACGATATATTTTAGTAATATTTTGTAATTCTATAGAAGTATTCATTATAGTAATTAAATCATCTCTTTTTTTACCCTTAAATAATTCATTAACTAAAGCAAAATATTTTTGATAATATAATCGTTTCAATTCTACTTCCATCATGTTAAAATCAATTTTTTGATTATCCTTTTTCTCAAATTTTTTCAAAACAGAATAATAAGAAGTTGATTTTAATAATTGTAATAAACCATCATAATCATTAACTGTTAATAATCCATATAAGTTAAAAGAAGCATATTGATTAATATAACCTGGAATATCTAATTCATAACCACTATAATAATCAGATTCAATTAATCTAGCTTTAGCTAGAATAAGCTGTACTTCTATTTCATTAATTTGTAACGTATAGAAAGGTAAATCTTTTTTATTGGCATATCTTAATAAGCGTACCAAACGATTAAATATTTCTTTATCTAATAAAGATTCCAATTGTTCACGATGAACATTAGCATCTTTTAATTGTGATAAAACATCGCTATAAGCACTATCACTTTTTAAATAGTTCACTAAATCATTGATATTTCTTCGCTTCAATAATTCTTCATAATCTTGCGAAGTTAATCTTTGATTATACATAGCGCGTGCTTTAGCAAGAATAGCATTTGATGAAAAAGAGCCCATATAATCACCTCTTTCTATATTTCCTTACAGTGAGAAACAATGATTGAAACCCACTCATCTTTTTTTGTTTCGTAAAGACTAGAGAGTTGACTCAATGATTCTTTATATTCTTCTTCATTTTTGGCTTTAGTATCTTGAATTTGCGTTTCTAATTCTTTTTTTTGAGCATCAATTTTTGATTGATATTCATCAATAAAAGAATCATAGATTTCTTTTTTCTTAGCATTCATATTACTTTGAACATCTAATTTCTTCTTACGTGCTTCTTCAACACGTTTAGAACATTCTAAATCTACATGAACAATATCATGAATAACTTTATCCAAACCATATCCCTCCTTCTCTTTTTTTCGCCATCAATATACTCTTATTTAAGCCACAATTCAACTAACCTTATTAGTTATTTCGCTCCTTAAAAAAATTAAAATAATGTTGATTATATCAACATTATTTTAATTCGAATATATTTATTAATGATTATTTTTCCGAAATTCTTAACAAAAAATTATCTAAACACAATATAAAGTAACACCGCTAAAGAAGTACCACCAATAATATTGCCAATTGTAGATAATAACATATGCAAAGGAATCATCGCTATATTTATAGAGTTACCTAATAAACTAACACCCATAGTAAATATGCCTGCATTCGCAATACAGTGTTCAAAGCCAGGTAAAACAAAAGCCATCACCATCACCATTATAACAATTAATTTAGCTGTATCTCCCTTTATTTTAACGCCTGCATAAGCAGCAATACATACAATAAAATTACATAAGATACCTCTAACAATTAATTGAACCATATCAAAATTAAGTTTGGCATCTATTAAACTTTGCAGATAAGGCTTTAAAATACTAGTTTGTGAACCACCCAAAATAAACAACCAACATATCAATCCTATACCTAAACAATTTCCAACATAACAAGCTACCCAAGCTGGTACAATATTTCTAATTTTTAATTCACCATTTAATACTGGCATCATTGTCACATAACAATTTCCTGTAAACAATTCAGCTCCTAGAAAAATAATTGCAACTAAACCAATCCCAAACGAACCTGCAACAACAACTTTAGAAACCGCTGTATTATCACTAAACAATGCACCCAATGTATAAGATATAATCGCAGCTATACCTAAATATAATCCTGCTAAAATCGCCCTTGTAAAAAACGTAACGGATCATCTTTCATCATTTGACATTTTGATTTTCCTATTTGACTCAATACTTCTACATCATTCATATACTTACCTTAATGTTGATATTCCTTTTTCTAATATTTCAAGTTGTAATAAAGTTTGCTCACGTGTTACTAATGGTTCTTTACCATTCATAATGGTTTCATATAACGCATCATAATATCTTGCATAATCTCCTACTTCAGAAACCACCTTTTCTTCATGATAACCCTTATCATCATAATAAATTAAAGTTCCATAATCACTCACTAAATCAACTCCAAAGCCAGCAGATCCAGGCATATAGAATAATTTTAAATGTTCTTCCTGTTTATCTTTTTTAGCTTTTTCAAACATGCCCTGCTTACCATAAACAATAAAACTTGGTCTATCCTTAACTCTAAAATAACTTGACTTCACTGATACTTTTAAAGTCCCATAATACAAATCCAAATCAAAATAATCATTAAATCTGCCTTCACCTAATAACTGTCTAACATCATAATGAATAGAATCAGGTTTACCAAAATAAGAAATCACTTGATCCAACGTATGACAACCATGTCCATATAAATAAGAATTTACCTTAGAAAACTCATGAATATTTTCAGGTATTTCTGGTCGATAATAATCAAAATGCATTTCTAACTCTAATAAATCCCCTAATTTTCCTGATTCAATAACCTTTTGAACTGTTAAAAAATCACTATCAAATCTTCTATTTTGATAACATTGTACTATAACATGATTTTTTGAAGCTAAATCAAACAATTCCTTAGCTTCTTCATAAGTTTCACAAAATGTTTTTTCTACAACACAATGCTTATGAGCTAAAATAATCTTTTTAGCATATTCATAATGAAACTGTGAAGGTGTTGTGACAACAATGACTTGTATTTCATCGTCATTTAATAAATCATCTAAATTATCGGTATAAATAACACCTTCAATAGGTTTCCAGTTTTGATGTCTAGCATAGATAGATTTAATTTTTATTTTGTTCTGCCTCGTTAATACATAAGGAATATGATAACGATTTGTGCTTTTACCATTACCAATATATCCAATAGTTAATTTATTCATATTTCCATTCCTTTCTTATCTTTATTATATCGAAACTAAAATTAAAATTGAAGTATCATCTTTATAAATATATTGGCATTTGGTATAATTTTAGAGAGGAGGAGGAGATATAATGTTTATAAAAATTAATCGTGATAGTCAAAATCACACTATGACTTATTTAATTGATGAAGATACAAGATTCTCTGATATATTTTCAGATTTAATAGAACAAAACTATTTTACAAATCATGGTATATGGACACTTACATGTGATAATACAGATATTGTTTCATGGAATACTGAAGATAATCAAATGTTATCTTGTATGCCTCTTAATGGTGGCGTACAGAGTGAAGCATATCTTTTAAATATTCAATATTTTATGAATGTAAAAGAAATTCATTTTAAATACTATTCTTCCCCACTTAAGAGAGCAGAATATCTCTTTAAAAAATATAAAGGTAATAAAATGCTTATGCAATATAATGGTTATATACATGAATATTTAGCTTATCATGTTGATAAGAAAGTAGAAGAAAGCTGGAAAAATACTCTATGACATTAGAGAAACGCTTACATCAATATATTATCCCAAATATATTCGCAACTATTGGTATGTCCTGTTATATCATCATTGATACATTTTTTATATCAATTGCTGCAGGGACTAATGGCATTACTGCTTTAAATTTAGCTTTACCACTCTATAGTTTGATTTTTGCGATTGGAGCTATGATTGGTATGGGGTTTGCGACCATTTATTCTATTAATAAAGAGACTAAAGAAAATATGTCTAAAACAATGTTTTCTCATGCTGTTATATAGGAATTATTATTAAGTATATTCTTTATTATATTAAGTATGTTTCATTCAGATACGATTTTAACAATCATGGGTGGTAATGATGAGATTCTTGAAACTGGTACATCTTATCTACAAATTGTACTTTTGTGTGCACCCTTTTTTATGTTGAATAATACGATAGTACCTTTTGTTAGAAATGATTATGCACCAAAATTGGCTATGATAGCCACATTATCAAGTAGTTTTTATAATATTGTTTTTGATTATATTTTTTTCCTATGCATATGGGTATGAAAGGAGCTGCTTTAGCTACTGGTACTGCACCTATTATTAGTATGCTTGTTTGTATGATACATTTTTTATCTAAGAATAATACAATTCAATTTCAATTGATTTTACCTTCGTTCAAGCATCTTATTCATGCTTGTCAACTTGGTATTTCTTATTTTATCAATCAAATCGCAAGTGGTATTACAACAACAGCTTTTAATTATATTTTATTAAGTTTAGATGGTAATATTGCAGTAGCAGCTTATGGCGTGATTGCTAATTATGCATTGGTTGGTAATTCGTTGTTTAATGGGATTTCTCAAGGCCAACAGCCATTACTTAGCGAATTGTATGGTCAAAGTAATATTGATGGCACAAAGAAAGTATTAAAGCATGCCTTGCTGATTGGTTTTGTTATAGCAGTGATTCTTATTTTAATAGTTATCTTATTTACCAATCCATTGATTGCCTTTTTTAATAGTGAAGGTTCACAAGTGTTAGAAGTTTATGCTTATAGTAGTTTGATTATCAATTTTATAGGTTATATATTTGCATCAGTTAATATGATTAGAGCTAGCTATTTTAGTGCTGTTAATCAACCTAGAAAATCATTTATCATATCAATAAGCAGAGGGATTATAGCTATTATTGTTTTAGCATTTATTTTATCAAAGTTATTTGGTATTACTGGTGTTTGGTTGGCTTTTCCAGTTGCTGAATTATTTACGTTACTTATCACGATGAAGGAATGATTATGAAGAAATTAAAATATATTTTTATGATGTTATTATTAATTATTGTTTATATATTAGGGAATGCTTTTAGTATTTATATATATAGTTATAAAGATGAAACTTGCCATGCGGATATTGCGATTGTGCTAGGTGCAGCAGCTTATCCTCATTCTATTTCACTTGTTTATCAAGAAAGAATTAATCATGCCATTGATTTATACAATGAAGGCTATGTTGATAAAATTATGATGACAGGTGGTGTGGCTGAAGGAAATGAACTATCTGATGCTTATCAAGCTAAACAATATGCTTTGTCTTGCAATATTGATGAAAATGATATACTTCTTGAAGAAACATCAACCATTACTCAGGAGAACCTAAAATATGCCAAAGAAATCATGGATGAATATAACTATACAACAGCCATCATCGTGAGTGATCCATTACATATGAAAAGAGCTATGACTATGGCTAAAGACGAAGGCATCATTGCCTATACATCACCTACCCCTACTACAAGATATCAAACAATGAATACCAAATTACCCTTTCTAGCAAAAGAAACAATTTATTATATCGGTTATAAATGGTATCACTTATTTTCACAGATTTGATATAATAATATCAAGGGAGAAATACTATGAAGAAAACAACTAAAACAAAGAAAAAGAATAAATCAAAAAGCAAACTTAAAATCACTTTATATGTTATAGTATATATCTTTGCTTATCTTTATTTATGTATTTTATGCAATATTGGTGATCCTGCTTCGGTTTCTCAAACACCATTAAGATGGTTAGTATTTTTGTTAGATTCGCCTATTACTTTGTTAGCTATGTCATGGTCCATATATCTTTGGATATTTGTTTCATTTTTTCTAACATTATTTATTATATGGGAAACAGATTTAGATGGTCCAAAACTCAATCGTGCTGCTTTTATTGGTATAGGTATCTTGTTTTTACTTACATGTATATCATTTATGTTAACATCTTATTTTAACGGAAGTAGTATTTTAGCTGTATTGGTAGCTATTGTATTTGTAATTATTACATGTTTTGGTGGTGGGATATTATTTTGGTATTATCAATTAAAAAAGCAAGGTAAATTAGATGTATATGAATCATATAAAGATATTATGACAGAAGAAGAATTTAACCATTGGCAGGAAAGGAAACATAAAAATGATTGAATTAGATCATATGCGTAAGGTTGATTTTCTAATAAAAGGATTACCTGTAAAAAGCAGAAGAAGATTCTTTAAGTTAATGGATGATATTAATCCTGTTTCAGTTGAATATCTATTAGATAAACCAAACAATTATAAAAAATTAAGAAGTATGAATTATACAGATAAAGATATTAAAAGTTACCTTAGTAGAAAAGCCAATGATTTTAAAATCGTGAATGATTTTATGACGGTTAATAATCGATATCCTGTATTTAGTAATCCTGATGATACCTATCATAGTTCTCTTGAATACCATGAACTGCTAGATATGCAACCTATAGAAAACTTAATTAATGAATTTGGATGTAAATATGCTGATTATGTACCTAAAAGTTATGTCTTACTCAAATGTCCTTTAGATAACTATTTAGAAGGATTACCAGGAATTGCTATTAAAGAATTCTTTCAATTGATGCATGATATCAATCCTCTAGGACTCAATACCTATGAACAAGACCTTAAAGATTATCCACCATTAAGATTCTTAGGCTTACAAAATGATCAAAACATTGAATGGAACAATGATGTCATAAAAATACTACAAGATATGAACAACCTAATGATAAAATATCATAAAGATCCACTTATTTCTAATCCATCTGATATCAATCAATCAGCTATAGAATTTAAAAATCTTACAATAATGAAAACAGGAGATTAACATGAAAAAAATAATTCTATGTTTATTATTAAGTATTTCTCTTATTGGATGTCAATCCAATAATGAAACTGAAAACAATGAAACAACCATACAAAACGATACAACTAATACAACTATCGAAATAACCAATACACAAACAGCTGAAGCTTATGATAGTCTTATTGAAGAAGCTAAAGATAGTTCCTATAATCTAGGCTATCTTTTAAAAGATATTGATTATAATGGTATTGATGAACTGATTATTGGAGAGTATCCTCAAGAAAATAGTAGCTGGAATGAAGTCATATATGACTTTATACAATTAATAACAATGAAATCATCCATATAGCAGAAGGTGGAGAAAGAAACCGTTATTATTTATGTGAGAATAATATAATAGCCAATGAATGTTCTAATAGTGCATCATATACTACTTATGCCTATTATTCTTATAGTGATAATTCATTAACATTAAATGAAGCGATTATATATAATAGTGAAGCAAATGCAGAGTCTCCTTGGTTTTATACGACTACAGATTTAAATGATTGGAGCCAAAATATAAGTGAAGAAGAAGCATCAGAAATAATCAATAGTTATACTTATGTACAATTGGAATTAGAAGAAATATAGGAGAGAAAGATGAAACACGGACAACTAGAACATATATCATGGATATTAGATGATCATGATACTTTAACATTAACACCTGCAAATAATATGAATAATCATAGTATTGATTGGAATGACTATAAAGATTATATTGTGAAAGTTATTATCGAGGAAGGTATAGAATGTATTTATCAAGGTGCTTTTTTAGCATGTAAGAATTTAAAAGAAGTCACATTACCTAATAGTCTTAAAATCATTAGTGATAATTTGTTTTTTGGATGCAAAAATCTTAAAACGATTCATATTCCTAATCATGTCTATTATATGGGACACCATGCTTTTGGTTATTGTGAAAGCCTTCAAAATATCAATATACCTTTAAATATCAATATTATTCATGAATCAACTTTCTTAGCTTGTAAGAGTCTTGAAACAATCAATATTCCAAATAATATTAAAGAAATTGAGAATAATGTTTTTAAGAATTGTGAAAGTTTGCAGGAAATCATTATTAGTGATAATGTCAAAAAGATTGGTTCCATGGCTTTTTACAATTGTACAAGTTTAAAGCGTCTTGTTGTTGGTAAAAGTTTAGAATATGGTTTAACTGGTATGATATTTTCAAATAATCATTTAAGAGAAATAATTGTAGACAAAGATAACCCATATTACGAGTCCATTGATCATGTTGTTTATAGTAAAAATATCCCACAAAGCATATTACTATATCCTTCACAAAAACAAGATAAAAGTTATACGATATTAGAGGGAACATTGAGTATTGGTGATCGCACATTCTATCAAAATCCATATATAAAACAAATATATATACCTAGTAGTATCAAGCATATTGGTGTGTGTGTGCTTTTTATTGTCAAAATCTTAAACATATTTATTTTAATGGTACGAAACAACAATGGGAGAATACAGGTATTCAATGGATATTGATGGATGATATAGACATACCTACAATTCATTTAAAAAACGATTAGCATTATGCTAATCGTTATCTTTTCCTAGGTATAGATATCATATATATACCAATAAAGCTTATAATAAGTGGCCAATAAGTTTGAACTAAAATTTCTATTTCATTAAATAGTTCATTTTGACTACGATTTTGATCAATTGTAAGTAACACACCAAACATCATGAGAATTATTCCCATATTTCTTCTTATATTCATAGCTATCACCATATTTATTATAGCTATTATCAATGAAGAAATTTGTTAAACTATGCCATTATATACATGATAGAGTTCTATTGCATAATAAACCAAAGCGATAAACATAAATATAGAGGTAATAGTAATCATAATATTTGATATAGCACTGCTAGGTAAATAAAAAGCTATCAAAATAATAGATACCACAAAGAATAATGCAGTCGCTATTTTACCAGGCATTTGAGCTTGATTAATATGTCTACCTGTTTTTTTATATATGTAATAACCTATAAATAATAACATACCGTCTTTAATTAAAATAATAAATACTAATAATGTATATAAATGATATGTAGACATTAATGCAATTGCAACTACTAATTGGGTTAATTTATCAGCTATTGGGTCAATAAGTTTTCCAAGTTCAGTAATCATATCAAACCTTCTAGCAATCATACCATCAAAAAGATCACTCAAACTTGATAATATTAAAATACCTGCAGATAAAAGATGATCCTGTTGCGATTCTGCATGAAAATAAACATATATAAAAACTGGTACCAGTACAATTCTAAAATAGCTTAATATATTTGGAATAGAAAATATTTCCTTTTTCGTAAACATAACATCCCACCTTTTAACACACACTATTATCCTGAATTTCGAAGCTATCCTTTAAAAATTTCAAAAATCAACCAATAAAATATC
>JAJQFG010000030.1 GCA_021201315.1 Erysipelotrichaceae bacterium | reverse complement strand
CCATCTAATTTGATAATTAAAATCTTTGCAACCCCAAATTATTTTGAATTACCATTATTTTTTAGCAAATGGAGATTCATAATCGTAAACTGTTTTAAGAATTTCTTCCATATCAGATACCATTGGCATTCTTGGATTAGCTGGTGTACATTGATCTTCATAGGCATTCATAGCAATTCTATGAATTGATTCATCCCAAGTTTCTTTATCAATACCTTGTGATTTAATGTTTGTAGCGCCACCACAGCTTACCCATAATTTTTCTACAGCTTGTGCATACATTTCTACACCTTCTTCAGGTGTTTTTGGATTTAAGCCAATGAGTTGTGCTAATTCCATGTATTTTACATCTGCTTTATAGTTTTCAATCTTTGGCCAAATATTTAACTTAGTAGGAATTGTACCATTATATCTAATAACATGAGGTAATAAGATACCATTTGTACGTCCATGAGGAATATGGTATTCTCCACCAATCTTATGTGCTAATGAATGGTTCATACCTAGGAAAGCATTAGCAAATGCCATACCTGCAATGGTTGCAGCATTATGCATTTTTTCTCTAGCAAGTGGTGTTCCTTTCTTAACAGATTCTTCTAAATAATCAAATACCAATTTAACTGCTTGTTTAGCCCAACCATCTGTAAAGTCTGATGCTAAAATAGATACATAAGCTTCTGTTGCATGTGTTAAAACATCAATACCAGTATCAGCTGCGACAGATGCAGGTAAACTCATTACAAATTCAGGATCGACAATAGCTACAGTTGGTGTTAAAGCATAGTCAGTTAATGGATATTTCTTATTTGTTTTCTTGTCTGTAATAACCGCAAATGGTGTTACTTCAGAACCTGTTCCTGAAGTTGTAGGAATACAAATTAATTTTGCTTTCTTACCTAATTCAGGGAATTTGAAAGCACGTTTTCTAATATCCATGAATTTTTGTTTGATATCATCAAAGTTCACTTCTGGATGTTCATACATCAACCACATAATTTTAGCAGCATCCATTGGAGAACCACCACCTAATGCAATAATAACATCAGGTTCAAATTTTCTCATGAGTTCAACACCTTCATAAACAGTTTCCAAACTTGGATCTGGTTCAACATCGAAGTATAATTCTAAATCAACTTTATTTTTTCTACGTTTAATAGCATCTTCAACTTTATCAACATAACCAAGATTATACATACCTCTATCAGTAACGATCATGGCTTTGTTCATTTCTTTCATATCTCTTAAATATCTAATTGAATTTCTTTCAAAATAGATTTTTGGTGGAAGTTTTATCCATTGCATATTATTATTACGTCTACCTACTCTCTTAATATTTAATAAGTCAAATGCACTTACGTTATTAGAAACTGAGTTATGTCCATAAGAACCACAACCTAATGTTAATGATGGAATAAATGCATTATATACTGATCCAATACCACCAAATGTAGATGGGGCATTTTCGATAATACGGATTGCTTTACATTGTAAACCAAATTGCACTGCAATATCATGATTTTCTGTATGAATAGCAGCACTATGTCCTAAACCATTAAATTCAACCATCGCTGCTGATTTATCAATACCATCTTGTGTTGATTCAGCTTTTAATACAGCTAATACAGGAGATAATTTTTCTCTAGTCAATGGTTCATTTGGTCCTACTTCCTGACATTCCACTAAGATAATTTGCGTATCTTCAGGAACACTAAATCCAGCTTGTTTGGCAATCCATGGAGCAGGCATACCAACCACTGCTGATTTAACAGTACCAACTTCATTTACTTTATCACTATAAGCTGCAGCTCCAAACATATATTCTTCTAGTTTTGTCTTTTCTTCTGCGCTTGCCCAATAAACATGGAATTTTGAAATTTCAGCTTTGAAATCATCATATATCTCATGATCAACAATAGCAGCCTGTTCACTGGCACAAATCATACCATTGTCAAATGATTTAGATAATACGATATCATTCACAGCACGTTTTAAATTACATGTTTTTTCTACATATGCAGGTACGTTACCAGCTCCAACACCTAAAGCAGGTTTACCACAAGAGTATGCAGATTTAACCATAGCATTACCACCAGTTGCTAAGATAGTTGCAACACCTGGATGGTTCATTAATGCATTAGTTGCATACATAGAAGCTCTTACTTCTAACCATTGAATACAGTTTTCTGGAGCACCAGCTGCAACAGCTGCATCTCGCATACATTTAGCTGCTTGAACAGAACATTCATATGCAGATGGATGGAATGAGAAGATAATTGGATTTCTTGTCTTAATTGCAATCAATGATTTGAAAATAACTGTAGAAGTAGGATTTGTTGTAGGAATAATACCACAAACAACACCAACTGGTTCAGCAATTTCCGTAATTCCTGTTAAAGGATCTTCACTAATAATACCAACAGTCTTAGAATGACGTAAGTTACTTGTCACATATTCACAAGCAAACATATTTTTCACTGCTTTATCTTCAAAAACACCTCTGCCTGTTTCTTTAACAGCTGCTTCGGCTAACACACCATGTTGATCCAGTCCTGCTACAGAACATTTTGCCACTATATAATCTACTGCATCTTGACTATAAGATTCATACTTATCTAATGCAACTAACGCTTTTTGCACTAAATCATCAACATGGGCATCAATTTTTTCATTAGTCCATTCAACTTTTTGAGTTTCTTTCTTTTCAGATTTCTTTTCTGCCATTTTTTAACCTCCATATATTTTTTACAGCCACAATATACTATACTTCTTGTGAAAAAACAAGCATAGATTTATTAAATTTTCAATTTTTTATTGATAAAACGCTTTCATTTTCAAATGAATTTTTTAACATATGTTAACAAACAGTTTACATAAGTAAAAAAAGCATCTAGTGATGCTTAATTATTTTCAAATATAACAATAACCATAACTCATATATTCATAAATACCTTCTATATTATTTCCATTATCAGTTAATTCATCTAAACCAGCAATACATTTATGATATTGTTTAGCAGTTAATAATGGTTTATTGATATTAGATAGATTGTTGTAGAGTTCTTCTAATGTGGAACTATTGATAAGGAAATGATTTTCTTTTGTTGCTTTCTCTATTTCATCTGGTATCTGTTTAAGTAAATCATGTCTATTTTTGTCAGAGTTATTTTCGATGATTTTGATCTTTTTAATCATATCCTGGCATAATCTAGCAATTTGGATTTCTATAGTTCCAACATTATCACTAAATAATTCATGTAACAGCTCGTCAAATTCTGGCGTTATGATATTACCATCTTTCTCCAATGTTTCTTCTAAATAGTTAATGGCTAAATCAAATGTAGATGTATATAATCCTTTTTCTTTCATATAATCAATAATACAATCTAATCCTGCTTCACCATAAGGTGGGAATACTGAGCCTAAACACATAGTTAATATTTCGGCTAAATCATCGTCACAGTCTAAATATAGTGCAAGAGTTCCAGTTGTATACATAGCGACATATTGATAGCCTCTTTCGGCTGGTTCATATTCGGTTTTATATTGTAATGTATGCCAAAATTCAGCATAATCTAAACTATGTCTAAGATTTATATAATACTTATGAATATCTTTAACTTTCATTAATGTAGCCATTTTTCCTCCCATATTGATTATATCAAATCATTGTTAAAACTTATTCATCATTAAATCCATAAGACATATATTCATAAATACCTTCAATATTTTTTCCATTATCACTAAATTCATCTAATATAGAAATGCATCTATGATATTGTTCAACAGTTAATGATGGTTTATTAATGGTTGTAAGATTATTATAAAGTTGTTCTAATGTTGGACTATTTGTAAGAGTATGATTTTCTTTAGTACCTTTTTGTATTTCATCTGGAATCTGATCAAGTAAATCATGACGATTTTTATCAGAGTTGTTTTCGATGATTTTGATCTTTTTAATCATATCATGACATAATCTAGCAATTTGGATTTCCATGGTTCCAACATTGTCACTAAATAATTCATGTAACAATTCATCAAATTCTGATGCTATGACAACACCTTCTATTTCCAATCGATCTTCGATATAGTTAATGGCCAGATCAGACGAAGATGTATATAATCCTTTTTCTTTCATATAATCAATTACACACTCTAGTCCTGCTTCGCCATAAGATGGAAAGAATGAAGCTAAACACATAGTAAGAATTTCTGCTAAATCATCGTCACAACCTAAATATAAAGCTAGATTTCCAGCTGTATACACAGCAATATATTGATAACCTCTTTCAGCTGCACCATATTCGGTTTTATACTTCAGAGAATCCCATAACAAGTTATATTCTAAACGACGTCTTAATTCAAAATAATATCCAAAAGGATTTTTTGCATCCATCATAAT
Organism: Erysipelotrichaceae bacterium; assembly: GCA_021201315.1. Lineage (GTDB taxonomy): Bacteria > Bacillota_I > Bacilli_A > Erysipelotrichales > Coprobacillaceae > JAJQDJ01. Next base: position 2,687 of record JAJQFG010000030.1, on the reverse strand, counting down.
CCCTCCCTGAAATCATTGTAACATACAAAAAACTCTTCCGTAAAGGAAGAGTTTTAAACAATCAAATTAATCTAATGCAGCAATCATTTCTTTGTATGAATCTTCAACTAATGAAGCTCCACCAACTAATGCACCATCGATGTCAGGTTGTTCTAATAAAGCTTTTAAACCAGCAGGTTTAACTGATCCACCATATTGGATTCTTACTTTATCAGCAACTTCTTGTCCATATAATTCAGCAACGACGCTTCTAATATAACCAATAACATCTTGAGCAATTTCATTAGTAGCTGTTTTACCAGTACCAATTGCCCATACAGGTTCATATGCAATAACAACTCTTTCTGCACATTTTGGACATACATCTTTAAATGCAGCAACAGTTTGAGTCTTTACAACATCTTTAGTAATTCCTGCTTCATATTGTTCTAATGTTTCACCAACACAAACGATTGGTGTCATATCATTAGTCAATACTTGGATCATTTTAGCATTAACTGTTTCATCAGTTTCACCAAAATATTGTCTTCTTTCAGAGTGACCTAAAATAACCCATTCAACACCGATTTCTTTTAACATAGCAACGCTAACTTCACCAGTATAAGCACCACTATCTTTGAAATGGCAGTTTTCAGCAGCAATAATCAAGTTTTTAGCATCAGCTTTAGCTGTAGCTAAAGATAAGTATGGAGTAGCAATACCCCAATCTGCTTTGTCAGTAACTGTTGGATCAACAGCTTCAATAAAAGCTTTTGTTTCAGCAATTGTTTTATTCATTTTCCAGTTTCCTACGATAATTGGTTTTCTCATTTTTCTATTCTCCCTAATTATTTATCATCAATTGCAGCAATACCAGGTAATGTCTTACCTTCCATATATTCTAATGAAGCTCCTCCACCAGTAGAAATGTGAGAAACTTTATCAGCAAATCCTAATTGCATAACAGCAGCAGCACTGTCTCCACCACCGATAATAGTATTAGCATCATCTAAAGCAGCTAAAGCTTTACATACTTCGATTGTACCTTTAGCGAATGTATCCATTTCAAATACACCCATTGGGCCATTCCAGATAACTGTCTTAGCACCTTCTAAGGCTTTCTTAATGTTTTCAATAGATTTAGGGCCAATATCTAATCCCATGTATCCATCAGGAATATCGCCTTCACAAACTTTGATATCTCCTTCTTCAGAGAATCCATTATTAATAACGGCATCAACTGGTAATAATAATTTATCTCCAGCTTTTTCAATTAATTCTTTAGCTACAGGAATACGATCTTCTTCAAGTAAAGAAGTACCTACTGTATGACCTTGAGCAGCAGCGAATGTATAAGACATACCACCACCAACGATAACTTTATCAGCAATCTTCAATAAGTTTTCAATAACTAAGATCTTATCAGAAACTTTAGCACCACCTAAAATAGCAACCATAGGTCTTTCAGGATCACTAACAGCTTTTCCAATATAAGCGATTTCTTTTTCAACTAAGAAACCAGCTGCAGATGGTAAATGAGCAGGAATACCAGCAGTTGAAGCATGAGCTCTATGTACAGAACCAAATGCATCTTCTACGAATACATCACCTAATGATGCCCAATAAGCACCTAATTCAGGATCATTCTTACTTTCACCTTTTTCATAACGAGTATTTTGTACTAAGATAACTTGACCATTATCAGCTTCTTTAACAGCTTCTTCTAATTCAGGACCTCTTGTACAATTAACAAACTTAACGTCTACACCTAATAATTCAGATAATCTTGGAGCAACAACTGCTAAATCATTTTTAGCCTTGTCTTCTTCAGTTTTAACTTTACCTAAATGAGAGAACAATACAATTGCTTTTGGTTTTTGTTCTAATAAATATTTTAATGTTGGTAAAGCGGCAACGATACGGTTGTCATTTGTAATTTCTCCTGTTTCTTTGTTTCTTGGTACATTGAAGTCAACACGGACTAAGACAGTTTTTCCAGTAACTTCAATATCTTTGATTGTTTTTTTATCCATTTTAACATTCCTCCATGTCTAAAATTATACCATTGTTATTACTGATTTTCAATTAGTTTTATATTTTGGAAAAAACATTTTACATATCTTTCAACACATATTTTTCAATAGCTTCTCCAACACCATCATTATCAACAGATGCTACATGATATTTAGCTAATTTTTTAATAATCTCTTCACTATTCTCCACAGCAACACTATTATCAAACATCTCAAACATAGTTAAGTCATTCAATCCATCACCAATAACCATAACTTCATTTTCTTTAATATTCAGTTTTTTCGCAACTAGTTTTATAATAGCTCCTTTAGTGGCATCGATATCAGTCACTTCAATATTATTTCTAAAAGAGGATGAAACATAAATATCATCAATATCTTTTAAATCATCCTTGATTTTTAATATTCTCTCTTCAGTCATGTCAAAACCTTCTACTTTAATAATATGAGTATCACTTAAATCTTCTAAATTATCTAAATGTCTCATTTCTTTAAAACGTCTACGTTGATTGAGTTTTTGTAATTCTTCTTCAAAATTACCATCATATAAACCTATTTTTCTTTTGACAAACATTGCTTTCACTTTATCAACATCCATCGGTGTTCTTGTTCCAGAAGTTTTGAAGCCTCTCCTGGTTAAAACCAGAAGATTCTAGCAGAGTAATAAACTCCGCC
>JAJQFG010000047.1 GCA_021201315.1 Erysipelotrichaceae bacterium | reverse complement strand
GATACATCAGCATGAAGTGCATGGAAATTCGTAGATTGGTAAAATCGAAGTTTCATGTTATAAGCAAGCATATTTTTGTCTAAAAAACGAACGCTGGTTTATACGTGGAATCCTCGTCAGCTTGCTGCGAGGTAGTTCAATAAATTAAAATAATACATTAATCATTAAATTCCATAAATAAAAATGATGTGTTATAATTATATGTAGAAAGAGGTGGTAGTATGATTTTATATCATGGTAGCCGTGAAATAGTATCTGAACCAGAATAAGAAAAACAAGATTCACAAAAGATTTTGCTTGGGGATTTTATTGTATAACTATGCAAAATCAAGCAGAAAGATGGGCAACAAGATTCAAAAAAATGGATATGTGAATATATATACGAATATACACCAAATGAAAATTTAAATATTAAAGTGTTGATTAGCGAATTATCTTAACTAATTTTTTTCAAATTAAAATATCCAAAATTGTGGTTGATTTATTGTGACTAATAAGATGATTCACTTTATTTTAATCAAATTATGCAGATTATTATAACTGCTAAATTTCATATAATAACTGATATGAATGGTTTGTAAATAACCATTTTTTGTTTGTCAATAAAAATGGATATATCATTACCGATATATCCATATCCAATATTATTAATCCTCATCATCATCGAATGATAAATCATAATCAAATTCATATTTTGGTTTTATTATGTGACTGCCTAGTATTTTTATCGCATTCGCAACAGTTATCCCATCTGGAATGCTTTCAAATAAACGATATAGTCTTTCGCTGTTCCAAAATATATCTGACGGCTCTGCAAGCGTACATCCACAATTTTATGCTGGAAAGCATGCCCATATTTCATTACCTGCATCACCTGCATATGTTTTTATGAGACTTCCTCTTCTAAGTACTGAAAATTCTATATAACCCTGATGACATATTAAATTCCTAATTTTACCTTCCCACTCTATGTCCTCATATATACAGGGAAACGTAAAGCTTTTATTTTCTTCATATATTCCATCAAGCTTCGCATATGAACGTCTCATTCCGTCTATGTAATTACATCCATAACCAAGTTCATCAAATTCAAGCCAGTAGTTATCATAGAAAGTATTGTTGGCTCTGTCTCCCTTTATGTAATCATTCAGTTCCATAAGTTCTGCATCATTGATATTATTAAGTTTAAAAAATCCAATTGTCTCACCTCTTGTAAGAGGGCGTCCGTCTTCTTTTGATAATCCGTAGGGATTACTGTTTTTCTTGTGTCTTAGTACCAGCCCTGTATCAAACATGTTATATGTCTCCTTTGTTTAATAATTTAATTTAACCAATCTCATTAGCTGCATCCATTACTACTTCATTATCTATTATCATCTTCTTTTCTGTTGCACCAATTATAAGGCAGTGCGTTAGAAGGTTGTTAAGCTTTCTTGATGATCCCTGGCATGCATTCAACAATGCACTGACTGCATCATCTCTAAACAGCGGATCTCTTCTACCCGCTTTTTTTAGTTTTTCATCAATATATTTTCCAATATCCTTTTCATCCATTCCAGCCATATCATACTGTATTACTATTCGCTGCTTGAGTGCTTCGTGTACAGCCTTATTCATAGTTATGTTCAAAACTGGGGTTCCAGAAATTATCAGAATGACATAATTCTTTGAATCAAAATCAAAGTTGAGAAGCATTATCAGATCATTGAGGATGCTGGTTCCAAGGAATTGTGCCTCATCAAGAATAATAACCGGCACTATTCGTTTTTCATCAACCATATCCTTTATATGACTCTGTATGCTTCTAAAATTATCTATCTTTTTATGATATGTCTCCAGTCCTAGCTGAAGGCTAAGCTCACGATAGAATTCAATTGTGGTTAATGTTGACATAGGCATATATACGACCTGGTAAAGTCCAGGATTGAGTGTTTCACTGAACTTTTTGAGGCAGAACGTCTTGCCAGTTCCGCTTCTTCCTGTAAATAATCCAATGCCTCTTATATCCCTCAGATAATTAAGTCTGGCTGTTGCCTCTTTGAAGTCATTGGTATCAACCTGTATGTCCTCCTGACCTTTCTCAAATGGATTGAATTCCAGTGAATAATAAATCTTAAAATCAATCATTGTTCCTCATCCTCCTGTGCAAACAGTGGTTTTCTTCTTTTGGTTTTTGAATTTTCCACCTTGTTTACCTCGTGTATTTCTATGTAGCTGTTATCATCACATCCGTATATGAATACCCTGCTTAGATCAGGCAGATATTTAAGCGTTATCCTTGAACCAATATACTGCTGACCTGTTTCATATATTCTTGTGTTTAGACGAATGGTTGCATCATTAGCTACTTTTCTTGTAACTGTATGATAAAATGCTTTTTCAAGTACTATTGGTTCCACTCTTCTTATACGTTCTGGTTCACTCATGAAGACATTTACAGGTGTTTGACTATCATCGAGCGATGAATGTGGAGCGTTGTTTTTCTGATTGACATAATCAGCGAATGCATCATTAATATCATCAGTGTCTTTGAACTGCGAAAAATCAGTATTGTACATCCACTGTTCCTTCACTGACTTGAATGCACGCTCAATTTTCCCTTTTTGATTTATGTGGAATTCCACATAAATCAAATTATGTGTAGTTTTTAGTTATGTGGAGTTTTATTTATTTTTCCTCATTTTGAGGACTTTTTTATTTGAAAAACTACACATAATCTTTTTATTTTTTAAGACTTTCCAGTAACGATATTAATTCTTCATTGCCTTGCCACATTGCATTATCTTTTTTATTTGATACCATATTCGTTGCCAATTTAACTGCTTCTATTACTACATCGTTTGTAATGTCAAGATATACTTCTGTTGTTTTTATACTACTGTGGCCTAAAAAACGCTGTATTATGAATATTGAAGTATCATTCTGAAGGAAATGAACAGCCTTGCTGTGTCTAAAAGTATGTGGAGAAACACTTTTATTAGTTAATGTTGGACATTTTTCTACTGTCTTTTCATAATATTTATCAATCATTTTATTAATACTATATCTGGTTAATTGATTGTTTGATGGATTTCTAAATAAATATCCATCATGAATATTAAATTTTGTTCGATATTCATTAATCATAAATACTACTGAATCGCTAATATATACGTTTCTTTCTTTGTTTCCTTTACCGAATATCTTAATATATGGATTTTCATTAAAAAAAAGATTTTCAATCCTTATATTAATAACTTCTGATACCCTTGTACCAGTTTCATAAAGAACTGTTAGAATTACATAATGCTTGTATCCTGACTTATATCTAAGATCTATACAACTAAAAAATGCTTTCATTTCATCTACTGTCATATAATCCTGTTTTTCATTATTCTCCTTTTTCTTCTTGATGGATTTTACTTCCACATATGTATTAAGATAAACTGGATTTATTGACTGTGCATACTCTAGAAACGATTTAACTGCAGATAATTTCTGATTTCTAGTTTTTGGACTCCATCCATATGCTTTTTCTTCTTCATTAAGGAATTTTTTGATATTTTCCTTTGATAAATCCATAATGGTTATCTTATCTCTTCTTATATGAAGATTATTATCCATAAAATTGATCAACTGTTTCATTGTTGTTAGATAAGACTCATAAGTATTTAGGCTGTATCTTCTTTCTAGTATCAGGTGTTTTGAAAAAAATGATTCCAGTATTTTGGGAAAATCGTTATCAATCTTCTTCATCAAACTTTTCTCCTTCATCAAATATATCCATAATAAATTGCGAATAATTCTCCATTTTGCCCTTTATATCCTTAAACAGTACTGGTGTAAGCCATATATACTTTTGTGTCTCATAAATTGATTTATGACCAAGATATGTAGAAAGATAAGATAATGATAGATTAATATTTTCTTCAGTATGTTGTAGCTGTGTAAGGCTCATAACTGCGAATGTATGGCGAAGATCATGGATTCTTTTTCTGCATTCATTTCTTTGTTTGATACCACATGCTTCAAGTGCTTTTTTAAAATAGTAAGAAATATTATAGTTGCTTATTCTATTACCATAATCTACATACAATAAAAAATCATTTTTTCCTATATTGAAAGGTGTTTTAAATAGATAACCAGTTATTTCATGTTTTAATGTTTCTGAAATCGGAACAATTCTTTGATTATCATTTTTAGCTGTATCAATATAGAAAAGATTATTGTCAAAATCTATATTATTCATTTTTAGATTGACTACCTCACCAAGTCTCATACCTGTTGACATCAGTATCTTGACTGCAATGGTCACTGCATTTAATGTATTTGGCAGAGGCTTAAATCCTCCAGGAATATCTGATATTTCATAATTTTCAAAATATTCAATAATATCTATTAGTTCACCTTTTTCATAGATATATGGTATATATTCCTTTTCACCTCTACGTGATATAGGTGGAATAATATAGACATCATCGATAATTTCGTTAATAAATAAATATTTGCCAAATTGACGTAATGTACTCGCTTTACCCGTTTGAGTTCCTATTCTTTCACCTGGTTTTAGATAAAGAAATGGCTCAATGATATCTCTTGAAAATCTTAACTCTTTAATGCCTAATTCTGCGTAATATCTGTCAAACATATAAAGAACACTCTCAGCTCTTTCATATTTATAGCCGCATAGTCTTTTGTATTCATAGAAAGAATGCATGTGTTGACTCCATGGACTTATCAGTTCACGCATAATATGGGGCCTCCAGAACACATTTTCTAAGATTGTTTAGCTCAACCTTTGCATAAATATGAACACACTTGGTGTTTGAATGACCAAGTACATTGGCTACAGTGAATGATGACACAGAATTATTTAACAGATTAGTCGCAACACTATGTCTTAATGCATGTGCACCATGATGTCTTCCATTGATTTCAACAGGAGATATTTCAAAATATGTTCTAATTACATCTGTCACCAACTGTGGACTGATTTTATTTCCCTTTTCAGTAGTATATAGATATTCTGAAGAACCACTTCTTTCATTCAAGATATAATCAACCATTGGATTACCGATTTCTGGAATAAGAGGAAGGACATGAGCTTTCTTTGTTTTTTGTTGAACATATCTTATTTCATTATTTCTCCAGTCAATATCAGATAATTTAAGATTAGCTACATCATTAGCTCTCATTCCTGTATATGCGATTAAACAAAGAATAGAGTAATTTCTGAGATGGTTGTCTTCATACAGATATTTTTTTGCAGATGCTAGTACTAATTTAATTTCCTCAGTACTATATACTGAAGGAATATTTTTATCAGAGATGGAACTCATGTTATCTGGAAAAGTCAATAGAATATCTTTATCGACTGCACCTTTTTCATAACAGAAAACAATAAATCTTCTAATAAGTCTCATTTCAATGACATAGGCGATTCTATTCATATCGTTATTTCTTTTATTTAGATAATCAATTAGACTTTCCTTGGTCAAATTACTGAAATCAGAATCAATAATAAAATTTTTAATTCTTAGATGTTTATTTTCTAGTGTTCTTTCACTATTTCCATCAGCTTTACAGTAATTGAGATATTCATCTAATAATTTCTGTGAATGATTATCAAGCACAAAATCTCTATGATAATGCATATTTAATTGGATGAATGGAATGTCTCTATTCGATTGAATGAAATTATTAAAGGCAATGATATATTTGCGTTCAACAGGTCTAAGATTAGTTCTATCAATTGAAAATATATCTCTTTGAAAATACTCAATACAATATTCATAAACCATTTCTTCCTTAAAAATCTCATCTGGACCAAACTTGCGTACAAGTCTGTTCCAGATATACCAATTGGCACCATAAACAGTTTTATACGAAAGGCCGCTATCAAGAAGCTCCTGAAATGCCTTATCGCATAATTCTTTTAATGTGTACATATTATCAACCTCCTTATGATATACACAGGTATATTGTATATCAAAAAGATTATGTGTAGTTTTTCAAATAAAAAAGTCCTCAAAATGAGGAAAAATAAATAAAACTCCACATAACTAAAAACTACACATAATTTGATTCCCGTGGTAGGCCTGGGCATGGTTTATCTGTATCTGAAGCTGGGCACAAATAATTGGCAGCTGCTCATTTTTATATGGTCTTCCATTATCCATGTACAGTCTCTTGGGAACACCATATTTGGCGATTGCACTTTTGAGAACAATCTGTACATTTACTGCATTATCCTCAAGAAAGAATCCATAGCCAACTATCATTCGTGAATGATCATCAATAATCATGATCAGATATGTCCTATGCTTTTTGCCGCTGCATCTGATGTATGAGCAGTAGGTAGTATCTAGCTGCCATAGATCATTTGTGTGTGCCATCTCGAATGCTCTCATATCCTCAACAGGCAGTTGATTAAGTTCCGGTTTTGATGATACAAATCTGGTTACTGTTGACAGCGATATGTCCTTTTTCGTTATGTCACCATCCTCAATAAGCTTAAGATAAATAGATGTCGCTGTCATTCTTGGATTTTTTGTTTTTAAATCAATGATTTTTTTCTTTACGCTGCTGGTCAGTTTACGTGAATGACCACAATCACTGCGTCTCTTTGGATAAAGTCCTTCAAATCCTTCTCTTTTATAAATCCTGTACCAGTATTTTATCGTCTGATAGGAAAATTCTTTTGATGTTCCATCAGGATATTCAAAGGGAGTGGACGTAATCCTTTTATAATACTGCAAAGCCGAACGATCAGGATAGTTTTTGTTGAGCGCTGGTATGATCTGCTCATATCTGAACAGCGCAATATCAGTGTCAAGTTTGCTTCTTTTACCTTTATTCATACTATTTTCACCTCCTGATTCAACTATACCTTAAGGTATACAGGGTATCAACGGAAGCGTTATGTGAAAAGATATTTACGGATAAATTATCTGATTGACGGGTGAGACTCGCTGCATAAACATCATATGATTTTCCTCGAAATAGCCACTGATGAACTCCTGATCAAGATATTCGGCCACGTTAAAATCAGCCAGAAAGGATTCTAATCGCTCCTTATGATGCTTTTCATAAAATGAGATTAGTTTCCTGGCCTCTTCTGGTGAAATACCTACTATTCTGGCTATTGCAGCTACTGAATCAAAGGCGTTTCTATATGAATCTATCAGTTTAGTAATTATAGGGTTGGATAATATACGATAAGGTATGATAACTGTTGGAAGCAGTGCATGAGTTTTATTGCAGGATTCGCATCTTATTCTGGTGATTTTAATTAAATTCGTTTCATTTGTATCATCTGTATTATTTTCTTCCTTTTCACCGCTATTATTTTTATTGTTTTCTTTCTCGGATGTGAGAAAGCGCAAATATGCACCATGCCTATGAAAATGTCCCAATGATCCACATGTGCATCTGATATGTTTGTATTCATCATTTTCAATTTCTTTTATCTCTTTGTCGTAATCTTCCTGCTTGTAGCTCTTGTATTTTATGCTTTTATATGATACCATGTCCTTGTTCAAAACATAGTTTTGACTATGAGAAGAGAGGTTAAGTCGCCAATCTTATGTAAACCTCTCTTCGTCTTTTTTAATCAATACTATGTTATCTCCTTATGAAGATAATAAAACAGATAAAATAATTTGACAATATCTTAGTCATTTTATTCTATCTGTTTTTTATATTTTAATAATTTAATTTGATTAAAATCCAAAATTTTTGAATAAGAGATTTCGCCTATCAACAATTAAAGTTTTTTCAGAGGTTAACGACGAATGGTTAGATTTTATTGCCCGCTGTAGAAATGGAGAAACTCATTCGTATGATATAGTAGAGGGACCAATGGCAGATGATACTATTTATAATTATGTAGAGAGATATTTAAATGGTTTTATGGATAAAGAGGAATTTTTATTGTTAGCTAAATTTAAACATCCTACTCATCAGATTTCTTTTCATACTATATCTGCTTTAAAAACTATAAGTTTTGTTGAAGCAAGGGAGGTAAAATATGAATCAAAATAGTTTGTTTTATACATGTAGTCTTATTGAATCACTTTCTCAAACTACGGGGTTACAAAAATCTCATGTTGTTGATTATCTAGGTCAAGATGGTATTCAACATATTTATGATTATGCTGATATATTCCATTGTCAATCATTGGAACAATCAACTTATGAAATTAAAGAATTATATCATATTCCTGAATCTAATGAGTTATCAAAAACTCAAACTTTAGAAGTTTGGGATTCTGGAGAGGTATATTCAAGATTAATAATGGATATATCCGAAGCAGTTCATTGGATAAGTAAACTTGTGGAAGTTTATAAATCATGGATATGTGAATATATTGATGATGTTTCTTTGCCTATATATTGGCAACCAAGAAGTTATATTAAAGAATGTTATATATAACAAAAAATATTATAAATGATTATATAAAAGAGTTTTTAAAACTCTTTTTTAATATGACAAATAATTTATAGATAAGCCTCTATAATGCTTTTGAGAGGTGAAATTATGGAACTATTATTAAATCCAGGACGTGTTAAGAAAATAAGAATTCAATTTGTAGTATATATGTCCATCATATCTTTTTTATTATCAATTGTAACTATTAATCAAACGTCATTACTTTTTGTTTTACCTTTGTTTTATTTGAGTTTTATGTGTGGCTATTTAGCGTTGTTTTGTTTTACTTTAGGTTTGTTACCGGGATTAATTATACAAGGACATTATGAAATATTATTAATATGTTTATTAAGTTTTGTTTTATTGGAGTTTTGTCAATTATTCCAATCTATGAAAGCTAGATATGTTCCTTATTTATTAACACTCATAGGAGGTATCTATTATGCTTATATTCAAATTGATTTATTATCAACGTTATTACTAACAATACTGACATATATTAATACAATGATTTTTATTTACTTAGCACCATTATTTATGCATGATGATGCTAAGTTATTAACTCATGAAAGATTAAAGACGTTATCAGTATTAATATTTATTTGTATGATGAGTTTATTATCTTATTCTTCATTTATAACTTTAATACTAATGCGAATCTTTATATTAATGATGATTTATTATGAAGCGTTGGATGATGTTATGCCAGAGTTATTTTATTGTGCAATGCTTATGCTTTTGATTAGTATGGATTATAAAGATGATATATTATCTATGATATTACCTTTATTTTTCTTTTATATGGTTAAATATAAAGGGAAAATAGGTATTGCAGCTTTATATTTGTTATCCCATCTCATATTACCTTTTTTTCTAGAATTTAATTATACTTATCATGGGATTATGATTGTATCTAGTGCACTTATATTTATTATATTACCTATGAAACACACATCAACATTGTTATCATCTAGCTATCAGGAAATGACACTAAAACAGCAATTATCTAAGCAAGTTGATTCCTTTTGTCAATTATTTGATGAAATGACATCATTATTCTCTAAAGCCTCACCCCATAATCATTCATTAGAATATGTAGGCTATATATATGAAGACTTATGTAGTGACTGTATCAGTAATCAAACATGCTTTCATAAAAAATATGGACCTAATCGACTTGTTAAACTGATGCATAAAGGATTACAATCACACTACAATGAACAAGATAAAGATTTTATAGATAACTATTGCTTAGATCCTAAAAAGTATTACGAAACAATCGATTCATATCAAGAAGGCTATCGTAAAGTCAAACGTATCCAACAAGAATACACCACCATGAAAAAAGATCTTTACCATCAATTTTCACTATTAAACAATGTCTTTCATCAATTCTCTAATCAATTATCTGTTGGTCATATTGAAGAAGGTCATATGATAGATCATATGGAAGGTTATCATTTTCAAATAGCTCATTTAAAAAAGTACTATGAATCACAATCTATCTATTATATAGAAATAGGCTTATATGAAACAAATAAAGATGAAGTTATCAATGAATTTATACCAATATTAGAAACCTATTTAAATGAAACACTAGATATTCATAGTCTTAAAACACCAATGAATCAATTAGGTTATACATACTTAGTATTAAAGCATCAAAGTCGATATTATATTCAATATGGTATCAACCAATTTGCTAAAGATGTAAGTGCTTGTGGAGATAGTTATACAATCTTTACTATGAATGAAAATCAATATTTTGCATTAAGTGATGGTATGGGACAAGGACAAAAGGCTAGTGATGATTCAACACTATCGTTAAATATTGTTAAACAGTTAATAACCAATGGTATATCTTTAGATAATACGATTCAATCTGTTAATGCCCTGTTGAAGATTAAAAATCGTAATGATATGTTTACGACATTAGATATGATTGAAGTAAATTTGGTTATAGGCAAAGCAACACTGGTGAAATATGGTGCTTGTCCTACATATATATTAAGAGATAATGAAATCATTGAAATTCAATTAGAAGGTTTACCAATTGGTATTGTTTCACCGATAGATACAAAAATAGAACATTATAAATTAAAAGAAAATGATTTAATATTTATGATTAGTGATGGTTTTACACATCATTTTAAACAGTTTTTAAATGAAAATAAATATCTTATAGAAGATGATCATCCTAAAGAGATTGTTAGAACATTATGTGAATTAGCCTGTGAAGAAGAACATAATGATGATATGACAATGATCGTATTAAAATTATGTAAGCAGTAAGAGAAGTTTGACTTCTCTTTTTTATTTGTTATAATGCTTACAGGTGATAATCATGAATGAAAGCTTATTAGATAAAGATAAATATTATGTGATTGGTGTATCAGGTGGATGCGATTCTATGTATTTATTGGATACTTTATACAAGAAAGGATATCATTTATTTGTAGCTCATGTAAATTATAATTATCGAAATGATAGTTATAAGGATTATGAGCTTGTAAGTGATTATTGTAGTGATTATGGTATACCTTTTTATTATAAAGCATTTCATCATCAAGATTATGAAGATGGTAATTTTCAAGATCGTGCTAGAGAGTTAAGATATAATTTTTATAAAGAAATATATGATTTATATCATTGTGACGGATTAATATTGGGACATCATTTGGATGACCATCTAGAGAGTGTCTATATGCAATTACAACGTCATAATACTGTTCATTATTTAGGTATTAAAGAAAAGAGTCATGTGAAAGATATGTTGGTGTTAAGACCTTTAATGCATATGTATAAAGAGGATATATTGGAATGTTGTCATAACTCTCATATTCAATATCATGATGATTATACAAACTTTGAAACTGATTTTGATAGAGATAAAGTACGTAATCTTGTTTTAAAAAATTATACAAGAGAACAAAAAGAGGAATTATTAGATAAAGCAAATAAACATAATCAACGTATCAAAGAATTAGAAATTAAAGTTAAACCATATTATGATTTATATAATGCTGATAAGATAATCTATTATTATTATATACCTAAAGAATTAAGAGACATATTTTTATACTTAATACTAAGAGATGTCATGCATCCTAGTCTTATTTCATATTCATTAATTCAAGAAATCAAGCATCAAATTCATAGTGTTAAACCAAATATACAAATGAATTTACCAGTTAATTATCTGTTCATAAAAGAATACGATAATATATACATCATTGATAAAGATAAGATCAAAGGCTATTATTATCAATTTAATGAATTTGTTCCTTTTGGATGTGAATATTTTCATCTGTTGGACACTGGACATATCAATGAAGGTGTATACTTATCTCAAGAAGATTATCCAATTACAATTAGAACAATGCAAGAAGGTGACAGTATTATGACATCTTCTGGTACAAAAAAGTTATCACGTTTATTCATCAATGCGAAAATACCTGCAATAAAAAGAAAAACATGGCCAGTTGTTTTAAATAAGGACCAAACGATTATTTTAGTTCCACATATTGCGAAAAACATTGATTATTTAACTACAAAACCAAATGTATTTGTGATAAAATAAGAAAGCGTTGTAATAAGGAGTGAGAAACATGCATAAAGATGTGAAAGAAATTTTATATTCACATGAACAAATTATTGAAAAATGTGAAGAATTAGGAAAACAAATTACAAAGGATTATCAAGGTAAAGAATTGGTATTAGTTGGTTTATTAAAAGGATCTGTTCCTTTTTTAGCAGCTTTATCACCTTATATTCAACTTGATGTGACTTTTGATTATATGGATGTAAGTAGTTATGAAGGTGTTCATTCACGTTCAATCACTATTAAAAAAGATTTAGATCATGATGTTAAAGGTAAGGAGATTTTATTGGTTGAAGATATTTTGGATACTGGTAAAACATTGACTACTGTAAAAGCAATGCTTAATGAAAGAGGCGCTAATAGTGTTGAAATAGTTGCTATGCTTGATAAAAAAGAAGGTAGAACTTATCCAATTGAAGCTAAATATTATGGCTTTGAAATTCCTAATGCTTTTGTCGTAGGTTTTGGTTTAGATTTTGATGAAAAATATAGAAATCTACCATATGTGGGTATATTAAAAGAAGAAGTTTATTTGTAAAGGAGAGTATATGAGTAAGAAGAATAGAAGTTTATTACAATCGATATTACCTTGGGTTGTGGTTATTGTACTGTTTAGTCTCTTGATTCCTTTATTAAGCAGTTCTAATTCAAGTGAAGTGAATTACAATGATTTCATGACAATTATTGAAACAGAAAATGTCACTGAAGTAGAAATTACGCCAGGGAAATATGTAACAGCGATTGAAGGTACTTATGAAAAAACAGTTGATGGTGAGGTTACAGCTTATGTATTTGAAACAAACGTACCACAAACTGATGAAGAATTAAATTCATTAGTACAATTATTAGAAGATAATGAGATTGAAATCACGATTGTTGATTATGAAAGTTCAAATCTTGTTTTTAATACTATTATTTCATTATTACCTTATGCGTTATTATTAATTGTCATGTATATGTTATATAGAAGCATGGCTGGAGCTGGTAGTGCCAATTCAAGAGCATTTGATTTTGGTAATTCTAGAGCTAAATTAGAAAAAGATAGTAAGACAAGATTTACTGATGTTGCAGGTGCTGATGAAGAAAAAGAAGAATTGAAAGAATTGGTTGAATTCTTGAAGAATCCTAAGAAGTTCGTAAGTATGGGTGCTAAGATTCCTCGTGGGGTATTATTAGTAGGGCCTCCAGGAACAGGTAAGACTTTACTTGCAAGAGCAGTTGCTGGTGAAGCTAATGTTCCATTTTATTCAATTTCTGGCTCAGAATTTGTTGAGATGTTTGTTGGTGTTGGTGCTGGACGTGTGCGTGATATGTTCAAGGAAGCTAAAAAGAATGCACCATGTATTATATTTATTGATGAAATTGATGCTGTTGGACGTCAAAGAGGTACTGGTGTAGGTGGTGGACACGATGAACGTGAACAAACATTGAACCAGTTATTGGTAGAAATGGATGGTTTTAGTGGTAATGAAGGTATTGTTGTCTTAGCTGCAACAAACCGTGCTGATGTATTGGATCCAGCTTTGCTTCGTCCTGGACGTTTCGATAGACAAATTCAAGTGGCTAATCCTGATAAACGTGCTAGAGCTGAAATCTTACGTGTACATGCAAGAAATAAAAAATTTGCACCAGATGTTAATTTTGATAATGTGGCTAGTCGTACTCCTGGGTTCTCAGGTGCAGAACTTGCTAATGTATTAAATGAAGCTGCTTTGTTAGCTGTTCGTAATGATCATCAATTGATTACATTAGATGATGTTGATGAAGCCGTTGATAGAGTTATTGGAGGACCAGCTAAGAAGTCTCGTAAATATACAGAACATGAAAGACGTTTGGTGGCTTATCATGAAGCTGGACATGCCATTATTGGTTTAACTTTGGAAGATGCTAATAAGGTTCAAAAAGTAACGATTATTCCTCGTGGTCAAGCAGGAGGATATAACTTAATGACGCCTAAGGAAGAAACATATTTCCAAACAAAATCTCAATTATTAGCTAGTATTACTGGTTATATGGGTGGTCGTGTAGCTGAAGAAGTTTTCTTTGGTGATGTAACTTCAGGTGCTCAAAATGATATTGAACAAGCTACAAGGATTGCAAGATTAATGGTTACTGAATTGGGTATGTCTGATTTAGGTCCTATTAAATATGATTCTGGTCAGGATGCTGTATTCTTAGGTAGAGATTATAGCTCTACAAGTAATACCCATTCAGGTCAAATAGCTTATGAAATTGATCAGCAAGTTAGAAAAATCATTGATGAAAGCTTAGCTCAATGTCGTAAGATCATCAATGAACAAAAAGATAAATTAACTATTATCGCTGAAGCATTATTAGAATATGAAACTTTAAACGGCGAAGAAATCGAAGCATTATACAACACTGGTAAAATGTTAGATAAACATGATGGTAAAATCAATAATTTTAATAATGATGATAGTGATGATACATCAAATCCAAAACCAATTGATTTGAATGATGATTTATTAGATGAAATGAAATAAGCACTTTGTGCTTATTTTTTCGAGGAGAGAAATGATGAAACGTAGTACAATGAGTAAAATATTAATTACAATTTTAGTTTTATGCATGGTCATTCCTTTAATAAGTTATTTTGCGATGGGAGGATAATATGAAAGATTATTTAGTAAGAGGTATATCACCTTCTAGAAATTGTCGTGTTTTTGCCTGTAATACAACCAATCTTACAGAAGTTGCTAGAGTAAAACATGATCTTTGGCCAACGGCTTCTGCTGTACTTGGCAGAACCATGGCAGCAACCTTAATGATGGCTGCTAACAATAAAAATCATGAAAAAATGACTGTTAATATTAACGGTGGTGGACCTATTGGAACAATATTAGCCACAACAAATAGTGATGGTAAAATCAAAGCTTTTGTAGCCGAACCACATGTTCATTATACATATAATGATACGGGTAAATTAGCGGTTGGCGTTGCAGTCGGAAATCAAGGGACTTTACAAGTAATTCGAGATATGGGATTAAAGGAACCGTTTGTAGGGACTGTTCCTTTACAAACAGGTGAAATTGGTGATGATTTTTCATACTACTTCATGGTATCAGAACAAACGCCATCTGTTGTATCTGTCGGTGTCTTAGTTGATACTACAAATGAAATATTAGCAAGCGGTGGCTTCATTATTCAAGTATTACCTGATGCTACAGATGAAGATATCACTTATATTGAAAATAAAATAAAAGACTTCACACCTGTTTCAACCCTTATTCACGAAGGCAAAACACCTGAAGAAATATTGGAACTTATCTTTGATGGTGTTGAAATCTTAGACTATCAAGATCTTTATTTTGAATGTGATTGTTCTAAAGATAAAATGAAAGAAGCTTTAATGACTGTAGGAAAACAGGAAATCCAAGCTATGATTGACGAAGATCACGGTTGTGAAATCACTTGTCATTTCTGTAATACACACTATCAATTTAGTGAAGATGAATTAAGAGAACTTATAAAATAAACTCCAGATCACTCTGGAGTTTATTTGCATTTTGCTATATACATTCATAAGCAAATATGATATAATTGCTTATAGGAACTATCAGGGTGATCGGCGATTGTTCTTCCTTTGGCTCGCTAAGGGAATGGCAGTGTCTTTAGTGCGATTCATCTCACTATGAGAAAACAAACTGCTGGAGGTATAACATGGTTTCATATGCTGAATTATTTCAGTTTGTCATAATGCTTTGTGCATTTGCAAGCTTTATATTAGCATTAATTGTTTATGTAACTTCAAACAAAAAATAATCGCCCCAGCCTTCCAATCTTGGGCGATTATTTATAACTTCTATTTTTTGAAGAACAATCGTAATTGATAGTTCCCTCTTTAGCTATATTATACACAATTTAAAATTATTTACAATAGATTTTCAAATAATTATTGCATAAAGTTATTTTCTGGTTACTATTCACAGTCCAAGTAACTGAAAGAGGCACAATGTTAATTTAAGACATTGTGTTTTTTCATTTCTTCAATTGTGACATAGTTATCTTCCAAAGCTTTAACTTCCATACCTTTAGAATGATATATTTTTGATAAATGTTTAATTTCTAACATGTATTTGACCTCCCATATCATATTAACATATTCATATGGAAAACTTATGGAAAACAAGAAAGAAGACAGGGGGATTGTCTTCTTTCTCTAAGTTTATTAATATTAGGAATAACTAGATAACTTACATCTATTTTAATAGGGAGGAAAAACAGAGGGGAAAGTGTAAGCTATCTATTTATAGCATTGACATATCTTGAAAAAATATACAAAAAAAGAAACTAAGTGAGAGAGTTTAGTTCCTATTTTTTTAGGTGACATATATGGATGGGAGAGAATGTCACCTGAGAGAGAAAATTTTGAAAAAATTATTAATTTGTAGAATTCTTTCTACAATTATTAATATACCCATAAAATGTTTTTTTAATATCAAAAAATTATGGTAATTTGTGTTATTTTAAAAAATATAGTGATACAATTATATTTAAAATGAGGCGATGATAATGAAAAAATATCTAAAATTAGCATTTATGGGTTTATTATGTATATTAATAGGATGCTCAAATAACGAAAGCAATACTTATGAACAAACTATTATACAAAGTAGTGGTAATGTTATAATGAGCGATACTAATGGTTTTGATGCTTATACTTGCTTTTCTGATGAATGGAATAATTGTGTTAAGTATAGTTGTACAGTATTTGGTAGTAATTATTTACGCAGTTCCGTTAAAAATGTTATATTTTTGGATGGCTTAGATAATAAACCTGCTGATGCTTGGGATATTTCTGATAATGTAGATCAGTCAGTTATGGCATGGGTGAATGATTCTGGTGATAATAAGATTCCTTATGATTTATATATTGCAGGCGAAGGAGGGGTAGATGCGAATATTGATACAAGATATTTATTTGCAGGATATAATAATTTAGAAAGCATTCATTTTAACGATTGTTTTTATACAGGTCGTGCAATAGATATGAGTTTTATGTTTTATTACTGTGCTTCATTAAAAGATTTAGATACATCTAGTTTAAATACATCAAGTGTATATGTTATGGCTGATATGTTTAGAGAATGTATGTCACTTCCGTCTCTAACTCTAACAAGTTTTGATACATCACATGTTCTTGATATGAAACGTATGTTTTATGGATGTGTTTCATCGAAGAGTCTAGATTTAGGTAGTTTTAATACAACAAATGTTCAAGATATGAGTTATATGTTTTATATGTGCAGTTCGTTGACCATTTTGTATAAAACATCAAGTTTCACAACATCTAATGCTGAAACCACAGACATGTACAAGGGAACATATTTGAATTATTGATATGAATATTTTGCGTCTTATAAGGCGCTTTTTTTGTAAAATTTAATAAAATCACTTGACTGTATTCTAGGAATATACGTTATGATAGTAATAAGAAGGTGATAACATGACAACAAGTGAAGTGATGAAAGAACTTGGTATTACTAAGCAAGCATTGATATTTTATGAAAAAGAAGGATTGATTAAACCAGCAAGGGATGCGAATAATTATCGCAGTTATTCTAGTGAAGATTTGGATGTATTAAAGTTTATACTACTCATGCGTACTATGGAAATATCAATTGATGAAATAAAATTAATATTAAACAATCAGTTATCAATTAGAGATGCATTAGAAGCAAAAAAGGAAATGATATATGTATCAAAAGATAAGTTAGATGATATATCAGATAAGATTAATCAATATATGTTAAGAAGAAAAGTAAACATTGTTTTAGATGAAGAAGTGAATAATGAATATGAAAATTTATATATTCATAATGATTGTTTTATATATGATGATATATGTATTTTAATGGATGATATTGATTATATAAATATCATGATTAAGGCTACTAATAATGACCACTTTTTTAAAATAGAAGTATACTATTATATTAGTATGGATATTGTGACTAATCATGATACATATTCTTTCCAGTTGATGAATAATAAATATGTTACACAATATTTTGATAGATTATCAAAGACTTCAATTAAGATTAATGACCCATTAAATTTGATGGGTGTATATAACCAATATCGCAATGATATGGTAGGACTAAATAGGTATCTAAATAATCATTTCAAAAAATGGTCAAAACAATATAATTTGGAATTACAAACATTTAGTATAGAAGATGTATATCATTATCATAGTTATTTAAAAAGAAAGAAATAATTTTAAAGGAATAATTTATAGGAATGTTGATTTTAGCAAATATATTATTGATGCAATTTGCAAAATTCGATATAATAAATATAAGATAATTCGATTTAATATTTATATTTGATTTGTTATAATGATATGTGTAGGAGGTGACTAAGATGAATAAAGATGAATTACAAAATATTATCGATTTAGGTGAAAATATTAAAGTAGAATTCAAATCTTGGAAAGAAACTCCTAATTTTAAAAAGCTTATTCATCTATGCGTAAAAGAGATAGTTGCATTCGCTAATTGTGAGGGTGGCATGCTTTTGCTAGGTGTTGAAGATGATAAAACAATTACTGGTTGTACTAATTATGATCTTCAAAACATTATAGAAAGCATTTATGATAGAACGATCCCAAGTTTGTTTACTAAAGCCGAAGTTGTATCAATTGATAATAAAGATGTCATCATTATTTATGTTGGCAAAGGTCGAAGACTTTATGGTACATCATCTG
Organism: Erysipelotrichaceae bacterium; assembly: GCA_021201315.1. GTDB lineage: Bacteria > Bacillota_I > Bacilli_A > Erysipelotrichales > Coprobacillaceae > JAJQDJ01. The sequence continues at coordinate 25,524 of JAJQFG010000047.1, read as the reverse complement.
GTGAATATTATAAAAGACTTGGCAAAAATTCCAAACCATATACGCCTGAGAAAATAGATAATACTTTTGATGAAGAAGCAGATTATTCTTCACAAATAATACAAAGTAGTAATGAGGATGATATTAATCTGTTAGAGGTATATAAGTTAAAAGAAAAATTAAAAGAAAGAGATCGAAATTCCACCTTGGTAGATTTAGATGATATATCTTTTTTAAAAGATCTTTGTTTAATTAAAGATACTGCAGATGGAATTAAACTCACTGTTGCAGGATTATTGTTTGTTGGTAAAGAATCGTCAATTAAAAAGTATATGTCACAAGCAGAATGTATATATTTGCATTATAGTGATGATAATAGAGATGAATACGATAATCGTTTAGATTTAAAATTACCTATTATTTCAGTGCTTGATCGTTTAACAGAAAAAATACAAGATTATAATCATTTGATTAATGTTCAAGTCGGTTTATACAGATTGGAAATATATGATTTTTCAGAAAGGGTATTTCAAGAAGCTCTATTGAATGCTTATACGCACAGACGTTATGATAGCCCTGGTTCAATATATGTAAAGCATTATTCAGATAAGCTGGTTATTGAAAGTCCTGGTGGATTCATGGCTGATATTAGCGAAAAAACATCATTACTCATCCATCAGTACCCCGTAATAAGTTGATTGCAGAAACCTTGCAACGTCTAAGATACGTGCAAAGATCTGGACAAGGAATTGATATTATGTATAGAGAAATGGTTACTATGGGTAAGCCATATCCTGAATATACAGTATATAAGGATGCAATAAGATTGACATTGTATAGTGCTACTGATGATGAAAATTTTGTTAGATTTATAGCTGAAACCCAAGATAAAAGAATAAAATCATTTTCACTATCTGAACTTATGATATTACGATATTTATACGACAATAAAGATATATCTTTATCAAAAGCCTCAGAGTTGACTCAATTACCAATAAGTGAGGTTAAAAGCAGTTTAAGAGTTTTAGAAAATGAAGATTTTATCGAATTATCTGGAAGAGTATATATGTTTACTTCTATTGTTTATGAAAAACTAAAATCTGGCATTAAATATGTCCAGGACAAGTCAGTTACATATTTAAAAGCTAAGGATTTGATTTTAGAATATTTATCTACTCATGAAAGTATTAATAATGAAACTATAAGAAGATTATGTCGTTGCACAGATAAACAGGCAGGTTACTATACAAGAAAAATGACGCATGATAATATTTTGGAACAAGTTGGTAAAAATAAAGGGGCAAAATATATTTTAAAATGATTTTATCTTAGCAAAATTAATAATTATCCCTAATTTAATGGAATTTATCTCTAATTAGGGATAAATTTGTAATTAGCAATCAAAAATATTGTGCGAAAAAACTTTATTAAAAGTTCATTTTAATACCTTATAGCTTGCTGCGAGGTAGTTCAATAAATTGCTTATTAGAGATAACATAAAGAACAATTGCTTTTAATAGAATTATTTATATCATCAACCAATAATTAGTAAATATCATTTTAAACAGATATGAATTTTTTATATAGTTAATTTAAAATCATGAGCTGTAAAATCAAAACGTAAATACATTAAAAATAACAAGATGAAATTTTATCTTGTTATTTTTCCCTAAATTAAAAGATTTTATCCCTAATTAGGGATAAAATTGCATAAAGCAAATATTATATCGAACAACTTGGAAACTGAATATGTGAGTTTCCTTTTTTGATGTATATTTTGAAAACAAAATATAAATAATTTATGTTATTTGTGATAAAAATGCTTGACTGTATTCTAAGCATATACGTTATGATAGTATTAGGGAAGGTGATAACATGACAACAAGCGAAGTGATGAAAGAACTTGGTATTACTAAGCAAGCATTGATATTTTATGAAAAAGAAGGATTGATTAAACCAGCAAGGGATGCGAATAATTATCGCAGTTATTCTAGTGAAGATTTGGATGTATTAAAGTTTATACTACTCATGCGTACTATGGAAATATCAATTGATGAAATAAAATTAATATTAAACAATCAGTTATCAATTAGAGATGCATTAGAAGCAAAAAAGGAAATGATATATGTATCAAAAGATAAGTTAGATGATATATCAGATAAGATTAATCAATATATGTTAAGAAGAAAAGTAAATATTGTTTTAGATGGAGAAGTGAATAATGAATATGAGAATCTATATGTTCATAATGATTGTATTAAGTTTGAGTCAATTATTATTTACTTGAGAGATATCAATAGTATAAAACTAGGCATAGATGCAAGTAAATTTGGAGATGGATATTATGATTATCATTTCTATTATGTTGATTTAGATATTATAACAGCTAAAGATACTTATTCATTTCAATTAATGAACAACAATAAAGTTAATCCATTATTTGAAGTTTTCATAAATGCGAAAATTGATATCAATGATCCTTTAAATCTTATACAAATATATCAACAATTCGATAACGATATGGTTGGTTTGTATCGATATATTAATAACCATTTTAAAAAATGGAAAGATAAACAAGAGGTGACAATACATATGTTAGATATTAAAAATATGCAGTATTATGGTAATTCGATTAATTATAAAGAAAATCATAGAATAAAAAGTTACTTTTCTATGGATAACAAAAATGAAAAGAATACATTGTTATTTACTGATAATAATATTGTAGTAAAAGATACTCGTATTCCATATTCAAGTATCCAAGAAATACATTTATCCTTGTGTAGTAGAATATACAATCCTTCAATAAAATCATCCAATTTGATTAAATTAATGATTGGCCTAATCGCAACAGGTATTGCAGGAACTGCTCCTGGTAGTCATATGATGTATTGTTTAGATATGGATATTTATACAAAAGATAATGAATATTATTTTGAAAGTTATTCTTTAAATAATATTAAAGAGATATTAGACATATTAAAAAACAATCTTATCGAAATACATGATGCTATTGGTATATATGATATGTTGAAGAATTATACAGATAAGGTAGAATTACAGAAGTATTTAGACAATCATTTTAGACAAATTGCAAAGGAATATCATTTGGATAATCCTAGAGGTGTAACATATAATAGTATTGATTAAAGAAAAAGGGAAACTGATTATGTCAGTTTCCCTTTTGATGATATATTAGGATGGGAGAGATATATCATCGAAGAGAGAAAATTTTTGAAAAAATTATTAACTTTGTAGAAATCACTTTCTACGATTATTAATATACCAATGATTTATCTTTGTTTTATAAAATAATTGTGTTATATTATGGAATGTGGTGAAAGATAATGAAGATAGGTCAAGTTGAATTAAAGAATAGAATCATTATGGCACCAATGGCTGGTGTAACCAATGTGGCATTTCGTAAGATGATAAAAGAATTTGGTGCTAGTTTGGTTGTTAGTGAAATGGTAAGTGATAAAGCTTTATATTATGGTAATCAAAAAACAATTGATATGTTACAAGTGGATGAGGATGAACATCCAGTAAGTATACAAATCTTTGGTGGTGAAGTAGAATCCATGGTTATGGCTGCTAAGTTTGTAGATAAACATTCTAATTGTGATATCATTGATATTAATATGGGATGTCCTGCTAATAAGGTATTGAAAGCTCATGCAGGAAGTTACTTATTACAATATCCTGATTTAATATATGATATTGTTAGTCATGTGGTTGAAACAGTCGATAAACCAGTGACTGTGAAGATGAGGCTTGGCTATGATACCCATTCTATTAATTGTGTTGAAGTAGCTCAAATTGTTGAAAAAGCTGGCGCAAGTGCGATTGCTTTACATGCAAGAACACGTTCGCAAATGTATGAAGGACAAGCTGATTGGTCATATATTAAACAAGTAAAAGATGCTGTTTCTATTCCAGTTATAGGCAATGGTGATGTCAAAACTGCATTAGATGCTTCACGTATGTTAGAGAAAACAGGATGTGATGCAGTCATGGTAGGACGAGCAGCTTTAGGAAATCCTTGGGTTATTAAGCAAATGGTATCTTATGTAGAGGAAGGTATTTTGTTAGAGGAACCAACATTTGATGAAAAGATTGATCAATGCTTACAACATGCCCAAAGATTAATAACAATGGAAGGTGAAAAGAATGCTATGCGACAAATGCGTGGACATGCGCCATGGTATATGAAAGGTTTAAAATCGTCAGCACAAATTAAGAATGCTTTATCAAGAATTGATACTTATCAACAATTGGAAAGTATTTTAGAAGGTTATCGTTATTATTTACATACTGGTGATATGGTAAAATTAAAGGAGATATTATGAATTTAAATATAAATAATTTTAGAGAGCTTAGTGGATATACAAATAAAGACGGAAAAACTATCAAATCAGGTAAAATATTTAGAGGTGCTGCGTTAGATCAAATTACAGATGAAGAAGCAACTTATATGGAAGAAACGTTAGGTATTCGTTATATTTTAGATTATCGTGATGAGGAAGAAGCCAATCTAACACCAGATTATCATTTTTCTAAAGCTACTTATGAACGTATTTCTGCTCTTCATATTGATGATCAAGAAGGCTTTGATTTTGGTAATATGATGTCAGGAAAAATGACAGTTGCAAAATTAAAAGGAATGTTAGAATATTTACAATTAGGTTATAAGTATATGCCTTTTAATAATGATGCTTATAAGCGTTTATTTGAAATCTTATTAGAAGATAATGGTCATATATACTTCCATTGCTCAGCTGGAAAAGATCGTACTGGTATTAGTGCTTTTTTGATTATGATGGCCTTAGGCATGAGCGAAGAGGATGGTGTTAAAGAATATTTGAAATCAAATGATTATTTAAAATCTTATGTAGCTAATTTCTATAAAAAACATCCTTCAGCTCATCTAGTAAAAAAGTATGTAGATAAGTTATTATTTGTTCAAGAAGAAAATATTCGTTTAGTTATTAAAACTATACATGAAAAATATCCTTCTTATGAAGAATATTTTGAAAAAGAACTCAATGTTGATCAAGCAAAGATTGCTAAATTAAAAGAAATATATTTAGATTAGAAAAAACAATCAATATCATTATCTAAGAATATCTTTTGATATTCTATTAAGTCTTCATTATGGAAGGCTTTTTTATTTTTGTATGTATAGTTGCGATTAAGTAGTTCATATTTCTTTTCACCAAATTGATGAAATGGTAATAACTGTACGCGCTTTGCACCAACTTCTTTTAATAAAGTTGCAATACCTTTAGCATCATCTAATGAATCATTAAAATCAGGAATAACAGGTATTCTAGGTAAAACTTCAATACCTTGTTCGATAGCCCATTTAAGATTAGAAACAATCAAATCATTATAAACACCAGTACCTTCAAAATGTTTTAATGAATCATAATGTTTTACATCAAACAACAATAAATCAAAACGAGGTGCTAAATCCTGAAATACATCATGTTGTATATAACCAGTCGTTTCAATAGCTAAATGAATATCATGTTCTTTTAACTTTGAAGTTAGTGTTCTAATAAAGTCAGGTTGACTCATTCCTTCACCACCAGATATTGTTACACCACCATTGGATTCTTCATAAAAATCTTTGTCTTGTAAACAAACGTTCACAACCTCATCTACACTTTTATATTCACCTTCATAACTTAAAGCTTCCTGTAAACAGTTATGTACACATGATAAACAACCAATGCACTTTGATGTATCAATATGTATACGACTATCATGCGTGATAGCTTGCTTAGGACATGTATGCACACATGTCAAGCAGTGTGCACATTTACTTTTATCATAAAGTATTTGCACATAATCAAATTGAGATTCAGGATTGGAACACCACTTACATCTTAGGGGACAACCTTTTAAAAAGACAGTTGTTCTTACTCCAGGACCATCATGTATACTAAATTTTTGAATATTAAAAACCAGACCTTTTTCCATAATTGACTCCTTTGGTCTATATTATCATTTTTAGTTATTATTGTAAAGTTTCAAATGAAATAAAAACATATTTCAATTGACAAAGTAATTATTCATGATATACTTGAATTATGGAGGATTAAACAATGGAAAATACTGAACATTTTGGAAAATTAACAGATAGAATGAATCATTTTAGAGATCAAGTGCTAGATGAAAAACCTTATATTGATGCAACAAGAGCATTATTAGTCACTGAATCATATAAAGAAAATCAAAATCAACCAGCAGTTATGAAACGTGCTTTAATGTTAAAGAATATATTAGAGAAGATGCCTATTTATATAGAAGATGATACTCTGATTGTTGGTAATCAAGCATCATCTAACAGAGATGCACCAATATTTCCTGAATATACCATGGAATTTGTGATGGATGAATTGGATTTATTTGAAAAAAGAGATGGAGACGTATTTTATATTACTGAAGAAACAAAAGATCAATTAAGATCAATTGCACCATTTTGGGAGAATAATAATTTAAGAAGTAAGGGTGGAGCATTGTTACCTGAAGAAGTAGATGTGTTTATGGAAACTGGTTTCTTTGGTATGGAAGGTAAATTGAATTCAGGAGATGCCCATTTAGCCGTTGATTATCAACAAGTATTAGAGGGTGGATTAAAATCTTATGAGGAAAGAACAAAAAAGTTAAAGTCTGAATTAGATTTATGTATACCTGAAAATATCGATAAGTATCAATTTTATAAAGCAGTTTTAATTGTGATAGATGCAGTTAAGACTTTTGCTCATAGATTCTCTGTTTTAGCTTTAGAGTTATCTCAAGAGGCTAGTGAACAAAGAAAAGCAGAGTTATTAGAAATTAGTCGTATTTGTGATAAGGTTCCTTATGAACCAGCCAAAACATTTAAAGAAGCGATTCAATCTACATGGTTTATTCAACTTATCTTACAAATAGAATCTAATGGTCATTCTCTATCATATGGACGTTTTGATCAATATATTTATCCTTATTATAAACATGATAAAGATTTAGATTTAATCAGTGATGATGAAGTATTAGAAATATTATCTAATCTTTGGATTAAAACTTTGACCATCAATAAAGTAAGAAGCCAAGCTCATACTTTCTCTAGTGCAGGAAGTCCAATGTATCAAAATGTGACAATTGGAGGACAGACACCTGATAAAAAAGATGCTGTTAATGAATTATCCTATTTAGTATTAAAATCTGTAGCACAAACAAGATTAACACAACCAAATTTAACTGTAAGATATCATAAAAATATGCCAAAAGCTTTCTTGGATGAATGCATAGAAGTGATGAAATTAGGTTTTGGTATGCCTGCGTTTAATTCAGATGAAGTGATTATTCCTTCATTTATTGAAAAAGGTGTTAAAGAAGAAGATGCTTATAATTATTCAGCTATTGGCTGTGTAGAAACAGCTGTACCTGGTAAATGGGGTTATCGTTGCACGGGTATGAGTTATATGAATTTCCCTAGAATATTATTAATAGCAATGAACGATGGTATTGATGTAACAACTGGTAAGAGATTTGTAGAAGGTTGTGGACACTTTACAGAAATGAAGTCATATGATGAATTGTTGCATGCTATAGAAAAAACTATGCGTGAATTAACACGTATAAGTGTGATTGTAGAAAATGCGATTGATTTAGCATTGGAAAGAGATGTACCAGATGTATTATGTTCTGCTTTAACACAGGATTGTATTGGTAGAGGTAAGACTATTAAAGAAGGTGGTGCTATCTATGATTTCATTTCAGGTTTACAAGTTGGTATTGCTAATATGGCAGATAGTCTAGCAGCTATTAAGAAACTTGTTTTTGAAGAAAATAAAATCACAACAACACAACTTTGGGATGCTTTGCAAGATGATTTTACAAGTGAAGAAAACCAAAGAATTCAACATATGTTGATTAACGATGCACCAAAATATGGCAATGATAATGATGAAGTCGATAACTTAGTTGTTGAAGTATATAATTATTATATTGACGAAATGAAAAAATATCCAAATACAAGATACAATCGTGGTCCAATTGGGGGCATTCGCTATGCAGGAACTTCATCTATTTCAGCTAATGTGGGACAAGGTTATGGTACAATGGCTACACCAGATGGTCGAAAAGCTAAAACGCCTTTGGCAGAAGGATGTTCTCCAGCACATGCTATGGACAAAAATGGACCAACTGCAGTTTTCAAGTCTGTTTCAAAATTACCAACACATGAAATAACAGGAGGGGTATTACTAAATCAAAAAGTAACACCACAAATGTTATCAACGGAAGAAAATAAAGAAAAACTTGAAATGATTATCAAAACATTCTTTAATCGTTTAGATGGTTATCATGTTCAATATAATGTTGTTTCTAGAGATACTTTAATAGATGCTCAAAAACATCCAGAAAAACATCGTGATTTGATTGTTAGAGTAGCTGGTTATTCTGCATTCTTCAATGTATTATCAAAAGCTACTCAAGATGATATTATTGGTCGTACAGAACAAACACTCTAAAAGCTCGTATGAGCTTTTTTTGATGCTTCGACATTTTCATGAAAAGATATATAAAATTTCATAGAAGTGTGTTATAATACACACAATGAAACGAGAAATGAAGGGTACTTATGTGCCCTCGTTGTGCCTAAGATAAAATAATGAAAATATAATGTGGGAGGTTGAAGAATGTCTAAAGTTATAGCTGTTACAAATCAAAAGGGTGGTGTTGGTAAAACTACAACAAGTGTGAATTTAGCAGCAGCACTTGCATATATGGGTAAAAAAGTATTATTAATTGATATCGATCCTCAGGCTAATGCAACGCAAGGTATTGGTGTTGATCGTTCAGCTTTGGATTTAACAGTCTATGATGCGATTATTGATAGTACGCCTCTTAAAGATATTATTATTAAATCCAATGTTGAAGGATTAGATATTGTTCCTGCTAATATTGATTTAGCAGGTGTTGAAGTAGAATTATCACAAGTGAAAACAGGACGTGAACAAAGATTAAAATTTGTTTTAGATAATGAAAAAAATAATTATGATTATGTTATTATTGATTGTCCTCCAGCTTTAGGTTTACTTAATACCAATGCTTTAACAGCAGCTGATACAGTTTTAATACCAGTTCAATGTGAATATTATGCACTAGAAGGATTAACTCAATTATTGAATACTATTTTATTGACACAAAAAACATTTAATAGAAAACTAACAATCGAGGGTGTTTTATTAACCATGCTTGATGCACGTACAAATTTAGGTACTGAAGTATCACAGGAAGTAAGAAAATATTTCAAAGAAAAAGTCTATGATGTTGTGATACCTAGAAATATTAAATTATCTGAAGCACCTTCTGAAGGATTAAATATATTTGATTATGATAAAAACTCACAAGGAGCGATTGCTTATTCTAAATTAGCTAAGGAAGTGGTGAAACGCAATGGCTAAAACAAAGAAAAACTCTGGTTTAGGGAAAGGCTTAGATGCTATTTTTGGAGATGGTGCTACTGGTGGCGATCTTCAATCAATGATCAATGCTATTGACAACAATGCTGAATCACTGACTCAAGAACAAATCCCTGTGACAGATATTCGTCCCAATCCTTATCAACCAAGAAAATATTTTGATGAAGAAAAATTGGAAGAATTAGCCCAATCTATAAGAGAACATGGTATCTTTCAACCACTTATATTAAAGAAATCTATTCAAGGTTATGATATTGTTGCAGGTGAAAGAAGATATCGTGCAGCTTGCATGGTTGGTTTAGAAACAGTACCAGCAATTCTTGTAGACTTTACTGATGATCAAATGTTAGAAATAGCATTATTAGAGAATATTCAAAGAGAAGATTTAAATGCTATTGAAGAAGCACAAGCTTATCAAACAATGATGCAAAAACTTCATTTAACCCAAGAAGAACTTGCAAAACGTGTTGGTAAATCAAGAGCCCATGTAGCAAATACTGTAAGGTTACTTAAAATGCCTGAACAGCTTCAAAATTATGTCCTTGAAGGAAAACTATCAATGGGTCATATTCGCCCTTTAATTACAATTGATACGGACAAAGCATTAGACTTAGCCCAAAAAGCTATTGATGAAAAAATGTCTGTCAGACAAGTTGAAGACAAAGTAAAAGGCATAAAGCTTCAAGAAGCTAAAGCTAATAAACCAAAACAACCACAACCAAAAGAATATACATATGTTGAAGGCTTATTAAGAAAGAAATATCGTACAAAAATCAAAGTTGATGACAAGTCAATCACTATTAAATATACCAATACTGATGATCTTAATCGTATTTTAGAATTAATGGGTGTTATCGAAGAAAGCAGTGAATAACTGCTTTTTTAATTACACAAAATTTCCATATGAATTTATTATGATAAATATAGAATCTTAAGGAGGAAAAGCACATGAAAAAGGGAAAATATGTATTTGTTGTATGCTTATTGTTTAATATTACTTATGGAATATATACATTGATTATATGTCCTTATTGGGCTAGTAGTATATTTGATAAATATTTGACTCTATGGGATATGGGAATGTATGCGATGTTCTTTATTGTGACGATTATGTTGAGTTTAATTGGGACTGTTTTGGAAAAGTATAAGGAAGTATATTATGAGTTTGATAAGAGTTGTATTGTTCGAATAAGCTTAAAACAATATATGATTAATAATATTAAAGAAATATTTTTAAAATCACTATTCTATATGATGATATTACATGGTGTTTTATTCCTGTTTAATTATATAACTTGTGATAGTTCTGATCTGATAGATAATGCCAATTACTATTACTATAATACGATGGATTATCTAGTGTCTAATCAAATATTAAATATGATATTGTTCATTGGTTGTTCATGTATTGGTGGAGGGTTACTTAATGTATTTATGTATTCATTAAGTATTTATATCAAAAACCTTTACGTGTTTATGGTTTCACCTATTATTGTTTATTTTATTTCAACGATGATGGCTGAAATTATTCATATTATTTTTGATATCATTAATATTGATGGTTTAACAGGTATATTGTCTTTAGGACAAAGTATAGCTGTTGGCACGTTGAATGCCTCTTTACTGCAACCTGGTACACAAGCTCAATATCGCATAGTAGGACTGATTTCATCATGGATTATATATATCTTAATAATAGTGATAAATTTCAAATATACATATAGAAAGAAACAGATAGGAGGTTAATCATGATTGCATTTCAAAATATCAATAAGACATTTAAAACAAAAACTATATTAAAAGATATATCATTCACTATTAATGAGGGTCAAATCATTAAAATAACTGGATCTAATGGTTGTGGTAAATCAACGTTGCTTAAAATAGCTTGTGGCTTAATAAAGCCTACAAGTGGTCAAGTCATATATGATAAATATCAAAATCATATTGGAGCTTTAACCGAAAATCCTAGCTTTATAGAAGATGATAATATCTACAACAATCTAAAATATTTGTATAACCTTAAAAATACCTTTGATGAAAACAAAGTAGCAACCTTATGTCAACAAATGCATTTAGACTTATATGAAAAACTACCTATGAAAAAATATAGTATTGGTATGAGACAAAAGGTAGCTTTTATTCAAGCTGTCATGGAAGATCAAAAGATTATATACTTAGATGAACCAACCAGAGGTATGGACGAGGAAAGCGTTCAACAGTTTTATCAAATGATTGAACAACTTCATAATGAAAATAAAACTATTATCATATGTACTCATGAAAAGCTAGAAAGCATTACATTTGATAAGGAGTATCAAATAGACAATGGTATCATTTCTTAAAAAGCATCGATATTTATTATTTTCATTACTATTAAGAATATATTTAATATATATGTTTGGTCAAGTTGAATCTGATTATATAACAACAGCTTATTTAATAGATAAAGAATGTCATTACTTTTATTACTTGGTTATGGGATTAGGCCTTACAATTCTAGATATTATGTATATACTTCAAAGTTTTCTTTATATTTATAAGATTGAAGATTTAATAGTTATAAGATTATCTAAGAATAAGTATTATATTTATATTATTGAACATATGTTTATGAGTTTTATATTATTATTGGTGATGCAAGGATTGGTGGAACTTATTTTCTTTAGACATATCACATTTCATATTTTCTACTATAGTATTTTGTTGATGATATCTAATATGATTATTTTTAGATTTGATAATGATAATATACATCATTATTTAATATTACTTTCTTTAATAATAAATACAATATTTAAGTTATTCATATAGTCACAAAAAGTTCATACTTATGAACAACATGTGTAAAAGATGATTTATAATTTTAAATCATCTTTTTATATACTAAAAAACATTGATTATATCAGTCTAAAATAAAATATGATAAATTCCACATAAATTCCAATTGAACTTGTTATGATAAAGACAAGGAGGGAACATGATGATTAAGATAAGTAATTTATATATTAAATATGATAAAGTCATACTTGATCATGAAACAATGAATATTTCATCAGGAAAAATAACATCGATTAAAGGTGAAAGTGGTATAGGGAAAACAGCATTATTGTATCGTATAGCTTTAATAAGTGATGATCAATCATTTAGTTTTGAAGTTGATGGAAAGAAAGTGAAGGATTATCAACAATTTAGGAAAGATAATATATCTTTTGTATTACAGAATATAGATTTCTTTCCACATTATTCAATTTATCAAACGATAGCGTATTTCGCTAAGCTTAATGATGTTGATATGAATAATGATAAAGCTAGAGAATTACTAGATAAAGTTCAATTAGATAATAATATAAATCAAAATGTGATGACATTATCACTTGGAGAAAAACAACGATTATCGATTGTTTGTGCTTTAATTAAACAACCAAGTCTTTTGATCCTTGATGAACCAACGGCATCACTTGATGAAGAAAATGAAAGAATGGTATTTGAGATTCTTAATCATTTAGCAAGTGAGAACATTGCAATAGTGATTGCATCACATAGTGATATAGCAGAAGAATATGCTGATAATATTTATGTCATTGAAAATACACATTTAAAATTAATCAAAGGTGAAATAGATAATAAGCCATTAATAAATGCAAAACATCATGATATGAGTGCATCATTTTTAAAAGAATATGCTATTCATTATATGCGAAGTTATCGTTTTATCTATGTATTTCTTATTATGATTTTAACGTTATCTTTATTATCTGGAAGTATGTTTAATTTATTGGCTGATTATGCTAAAAGTAATAGTTTAGAAGTTCTACAAGGACAATTTGACAACAAGCTTATTATTACTAATGACGAAAGTAAATACGTGAATCAAACATATACTACCTATATGACATCATGTGACATAGATAATGCCTATCCTCTTTACCAGATGTGTGTAACACTTAACAATCAAGAAATAGACATTATACCTTATTTTGCAGATAATAATCTTAATAATTACCTTTCATCTTATCTTTCTGAAGATAAAGATGGTGTTTATATGGATTCCATAACATATTATGCTTATCAAAATCTTACAGATAAAACACTTGAAATAACGATTACTGATCAAAATAATCCGTATGTAATTAATAAACAATTATCTGTGAATGGTGTATTACAAAACTCGTATGAGCAGCATTATTCTACCAATGCACAAAGATTTATTTATATGAGCTATGATATGATGGAAGATATATATGAAAGCATGAATTTAAGTCATCAATATATCGGATATATGATTGGTTATGATAGTTTTAGTCAATTAAAAGAAGGTAAAAGCGAATTAGAAAAACAAGGATATACAATCAATGATACATTTACGGATATTGATGTAATGAATGCTCTTATCGATTATTATACAAGATTACAAGTGATTGTTAGTGGTGTCATTATTGTTTTAACATTCATTATTGATATTATTTTAATATCTCACATCCACTTGCAAAAATGCAAAGAAAACAATATCCTGCGTCTTTCAGGATTATCCAATAAACAACTTATACAACTGGATATGTATGAGTATTTTATAGAAATATTCATATCAATAATTATAACATTTATAACGATATTGATTGTTTCTCTTATTTCAGGTTCGTTTTCATTATCAAGATTATTACTTATGATAGGTATTCTCATTCTTTATTTTATCTTTCTTCTTGTTGAGAGAATTATAGTTATATATAAAGAATTACATCAATATACTATAGAAAAAGTATTACGTGAAAGTGAGGAATAATAAGATGTTATATATTAAGAATTTAAATATTCAATTTAATAATAAAACTATCTTTAAAGATGCATCGTTTTGTGCTTTAAAGGGTGAATTAACAGTTATCAAAGGTAGAAGTGGTGTTGGTAAATCAACATTTTTGAAAACATTGATATTTGAACATCAGTGCACCTATGAATATGACGGAATGAATTTGTCATCATTAGATAAAACTATGCAAAAACAATTCATCTATGAAAAACTTAGCTTTGTTGAACAAGTACCCCAATTCTTAAATGGTATGCGTATATCAGAGCACATTAATCAGTATGAAAAGTTAGGTTATAAACGTAATGATAGTATTGAATCAAAGCTCAATATATCCAACATGCGTAATAAATTACCTAATAATTTATCTGGTGGTGAAAGCGTAAGAGCAGCTATTTATTTGGCTATTATGAAACAACCAGAAATTCTTATTCTTGATGAACCTACAGCCTCTTTGGATAAGAATTACTCTGATATTGTTATAGAAATATTAAAAGATTATGCCTATAATCATCATATTGTTATTATAGCTTCTCATGATAAACGTGTAATTCAAAGTGCTGATACAATTTATAATGTTATTGATTATAAACTTATATCTAACAAAGAAATGACGCATCATGAAAATTCATTAAAACTTTTTCAAAGATCTATTGAAAAAAACTATAAACGTTTCAACATTCAATTGGGCTATCGTCACTTTAGAATAGTTATGACTTGTATGTTGGCTATCATAATGATTATTCTGATATTTTCTTCACATGTCTATCAAGCTTTTCAAAATGATTATCAAAGTCAAATCAACAAGATTTCATCCACTGAATTATTAGTTTATAAGCCAAAATATAATGATGACTATGAATATAGTTATGAAGGCTTAGAATACCCAGTATCATATAACGAAATCAATCAAATTGAAAATATTGAATATGTGGAATCTGTAGATATTCATGTGGATATCAGCAATTTAAATGGTGGAGAAACGTATGATGATAATGTGAATCAAGATGAAGATATTAATTCTATGACATTGTTGGATCAAAATATGAATACAATATCTGAATATAAACCTGAATATGATATGCCTCGTGGATATATAGAAGATTATGTATCATTAGATTATCATAGCTATAATGATAGTGAAATAGTCGAAGATCGTTTGTATATACAATTTCAAGATGTTGGTATCATCATCACAAAATCTATTTACGAAGAATTATTAAAACAAAGTGAATCATCAAATCTTGATAATCCATATTTATCCTTTAATTTATATATACCTCAATATAATATTGCAGGAAATGGACAATATGATGATAAAGATGTTAATGTTATATACTTTTATATTAAAAATGTAACATTACCTATCAAAGGTGTATTAGATGAAGATGAAACACTCTATAATGTAGGAAATACGGATAGTGAAGATAGCTATTCTATATTTATAGAAACAAGTATTTATCAACAATATATTAATGAATATTTACCTGATCAAGGATATGTGTATTATTCTTTGTCAGTTGATGAAAATGCTAATTTAGATAATGACGAAATAGTTGATATGGTTGAAGATGACGGTGTTGTTTATAGAGTATGTTTTTATAATCACGTACCAGAGGAATTTGAAAAATATATGAATTCTTCTGAATCAAGTCAATTTACATATTCACCTTGGAGTCCTAATAGTGTTGTTGTTAGAGTGGATGATTTGTCACATATGCAATCTGTTATAGAAGATATAGAAAGTTTAGGCTTTAGAGTGAATAGTGAATATGCTAATAGTTCAGCTATAACAATTTTAAGTAGTGATAATCAAAATATATTGTTCGTATTCTTTGTTTCAGTTGTTGTAATCATCTATGCATTTTATATTTATTTAAAATATCTAATGATGAAAGAAGAAATAAATGTAAGATATTATTTATCATCTCTAGGATTGACATTTAAAGAAATACAACATATTATTCAAAAAACATATTTTAAAAGTTTCATTCTTCTAGCACTTTCCTCATGTATTATATTAAGGATACTTATTGAAGTTGTAGTCAAAATATATATTGTACCACTCATCATTAGTCCTCAACCTATATATTTTATATTTATTATTGTTACATCATTTATTTTGGAAATGATTATACCATTAATACTACAGAAATTAAAAAATGACTCGTGATTGAGTCATTTTTCCTTAAGTATTGGATTAGTAGATTTCCTGCCAGATTCAATTTCATTGGAATAGGCAATCTTGTTTTTAAGATTTTCTTCGTAGTGGGTTTGAAAACATGTGGCATATAAGACATCTAATAAATAATGAATAGATAGATTGATAGAAAAGTTACCTAAATTAGTAATAAGTTTTTGTCTGGTAGATATATACAATTGATAATCAGAATATTGTGATAAAGTATTATTACCATAGGATGTAATAATGATCATAGGAATGTTTCTTTCTTTGAGTTTTTTAGCAACATTAATGGTATGTTCAGTTTCACCTGAATATGATATCATGAGAAAACAGCTATTTTGATCACAATAACAGGCACTTACATAAACGTCATTCATATGTGAATAAATAATAACCGTTTTACCTATCTTTAACATATTTTCTTTGAATATATTCGCCATTTCCCTAGAAACACCACCTGTACATATATAAATAATAGACGCGTTATTTAAAGCATTGGTGGCTTTTTGCAGGGAATCATGATGAATAAGTGATAATGTATCTTTTAATGTCTCTTCATAGAGGGATTCTAATTTAGAAGCAATGACAGTATTCTTGTCATTTTTATCATAAGGGAAATTAGGATCAATGTTTTGAAAATGCGAATCAATATATTGTAGCTCTTCAATGTATGCATCTTTAAAATCACTAAATCCTTGAAAACCAAGTTTTTGACATAAACGCATCACTGAAGAAGGAGATGTATGGGAATTTTTGGCGATTTGTCTTACGTTTTCATTTTTGATATTGATATTAGTATCTAATAAATATTGTGCTATTGTTTTTTCTACAGCAGTTGATTCAATTTGGGATAGCTGTTGTTGTATAAGCATGATATTCACCTCATTATTATCATATCATATTGGTACAATGTTTCAAGAAAATTATGATTTTATGGTACTTAAAAAGAACTAAGTACAAAAACAACTTAAATGCCTTTTTATCGAATAAAAAATCTTGTAGAATATAGATACGAGGAGGAAGATCACATGGAAAAGAAACCAGTTAAAATTGTTACTATTGGTGGTGGAAGTAGTTATACACCAGAGTTAATGGAAGGATTTATTAAGAGATATGATCAGCTTCCAATTAAAGAAATTTGGTTAGTTGATATTGAAGATGGAAAAGAAAAAATGGAAATTGTTGGCGCTATGGCTCAACGTATGTGGGATGCATCACCTTATGATGTTAAAGTACATTTAACTTTAGATAGAAGAGAAGCTTTACCTGGTGCTGATTTTGTGACAACACAATTTAGAGTTGGATTACTCAATGCACGTATTAAAGATGAACGTATTCCTTTATCTTATGGTATGTTAGGACAAGAAACCAATGGTGCTGGTGGTATGTTTAAAGCTTTTAGAACCATTCCAGTTATTTTAAGTATTGTTGAAGATATGAAGGAATTATGTCCTGATGCATGGTTGATTAATTTTACAAATCCTAGTGGTATGGTAACAGAATCAGTTTTAAGATATGGTCATTGGGAAAAAGTTGTTGGTTTATGTAATGTACCTGTTAACGCTATGCTGCATGAACCTGAAACTATTGGTAAGACACCTGAACAATTAACATATAAGTTTGCAGGTTTAAATCATTTCCATTGGCATAAAGTCTTTGATGAAACTGGTAAAGAAGTGACTCAAGATATCATTGATGCTATGTTTAAAGAAGGTGATGGTGGTAGACCAGCTAATATTTTTGATGTTCCATACTTTAAAGAACAATTAGATCAAATGAAAATGATTCCTTGTGGATATCATCGCTACTATTATAGAGAACAAGAAATGTTAGCACATGCTATAGAAGAATATAATACAATTGGTACACGTGCTCAACAAGTTAAACAAACAGAAGCTGAATTATTTGAATTATACAAAGATCCTAATTTAAATTATAAACCAGAACAATTAGCAAAACGTGGTGGTGCACATTATAGCGATGCTGCTTGTGAAACAATTGCTGCCATTTATAATGATTCAAATACCCATATTGTTTTAACAACAAGAAATAATGGTGCTATTCCTGATTTACCACCTGAAGTGGCTGTTGAAGTATCTGCTCATGTAGGTATTACAGGAGCTCAAGCGATAGCTTTTGGACCATTACAACCAGCTGAAAGAGGATGGTTACAATGTATGAAGAATATGGAATTATGTGTTGAAGAAGCTGCAGTTACTGGTAATTATGGTTTAGCTTTACAAGCATTTACATTAAATCCACAAGTTGTTGCTGGTGCTGATGCAAAACGTGTATTAGATGAATTATTAATTGCACATAAGAAGTATTTACCACAATTTGCGGATAAGATTGCCGAGCTTGAAGCTGAAGGTGTAACTATTAAGGATGATGTGGCAAGAAAACTTACTGAACAGGGATTATAAAAAATAATCCCTTTTTTTAGATTTATCTTTGATAATCAAAGGAATTCTTATATAATAAAGTTAATGAGGAGGTTAACATGTATAAATTAATTGCGTTAGATTTGGATGGAACTCTTACAAATTCCAACAAAGATATTTTAGACGAAACAAGAGAAGAGTTAATTAAACTCGCAAAAAAAGGTGTTGTTATAGTATTAGCATCAGGTAGACCAACTGCTGGGGTTTACAAAGAAGCTTATGAATTAAAACTAGATGAATTTGGTGGCTATATTTTATCATTTAATGGTGCGAAGATTTCTAATTTTAAAACTAAAGAAGTTATTTATAGTCAAACAATTACTGCCCAAACTGCTCATGAAATGTATGATCGTGCTAAATACTTTGGGTTATCACCATTAACATATCATGGTACAGAAATTATTACTGAAGATGCTGGTGATCATTGGATTCAATTAGAAAGTTTTACAACAAAAATGTCAATTAAATTAGTTCATGATTTCAAATCTGAAATTACATTCCCTGTAAATAAAGTATTAGTCACTGGTGAACCAAAATACATTGCTGAAGTATTAGATGAATTCAAAGCACCTTATGAAGGTCGTATTAATATCTATCGCTCTGATCCATATTTTATTGAATGTGTTGATAAAGGTATTGATAAAGCAGCTTCTTTAACACATTTATTTGATAAATTAGGTATCAAGAGAGAAGAAACAATAGCTTTCGGTGATGGTTATAATGATTTATCAATGATTGAATATTGTGGTTTAGGTGTCGCTATGGAAAATGCTATTGATGAAGTGAAAGAACGTGCTGATTATATTACATTATCTAATAACGATAATGGTGTTGCTCATTGTTTAAAAGAATTAGAAGCGAAAGGATTAATATAAGATGAGTTTTAGTAAGGATTTTTATTGGGGCGGAGCTATTGCTGCTAATCAGGCTGAAGGAGCCTGGAACGTTGATGGCAGAGGTATGGCTTGTACTGATGTGACAACTGGTGGAACTGTTGATACACCTCGTATGGTAACTTTTATTGATAAAGATGGTAATAAGCAAAAATTGCCTAATAGAGGATTTAAACTACCAGAAGGTGCCCATTTTGCAGTATTTGATGATGAATTATATCCAAATCATGATGCCATTGATTTTTATCATCATTATAAAGAAGATATTGCATTACTTAAAGAAATGGGCTTTAAGATGTTTAGATTATCTATTTCCTGGTCTAGAATTTATCCTACAGGAGAAGAAGATGAACCTAATCAAGCGGGATTAGACTATTATCGCAATGTCTTTAATGAATTAAAAAATGCAGGAATTGAACCATTAGTGTCAATTTGGCATTTTGATACACCTTTAGCATTAGAAGAAAAATATGGAGATTGGCAAAATAGAATTTATATTGATTTATATGAAAAATATGTCACGACTATATTTAAAGAATACAAAGGATTAGTAAAATATTGGCTAACATTCAACGAAATTAACAATACTATTAACTTCTTACCAGATGATGCGAGTGACGAAGCTTATCAGGAAGCTTATCAACATCTTCATTATCAATATGTAGCTAATGCAAGAGCTGTCAAGATAGGACATGAAATCAATCCTGATAATCAAATAGGATGTATGATTTGTGGTATTACATATTATCCTCTAACAAGTGATCCTAAAGATATTTTATTCAATCGTTCTAAATGGGAAAAAGGCATTTTCTATAGCGGTGATGTTCAATGCTTTGGTAAATATCCAACATATGCTAAACGTTTATGGAAAGAACACAACGTACAATTAGATATAACTGAACAAGACTTAGCGGAGCTTAAAGAAGGTACAGTGGATATTTATACATTCTCTTATTATATGTCTCAAGCTGTAACAACACATCCAAATACTGATGTTGTCGGTGGTAATATGTCATCAGGTGTACGTAATGAATATTTGACTTACTCTGATTGGGGTTGGGCTTTAGATCCTGATGGTTTACAATATTATCTCGAGATGATTTATGATCGTTATGAAAGACCATTAATGGTTGTAGAGAATGGTTTAGGTGCTTATGATACTGTAGAAGAAGATGGTTCAATTCATGATGATTATCGTATCGATTATCATAGATTACATATACAAGCTATGGATAAAGCTATTGAAAATGGTGTTGATTTGATTGGTTATACTACCTGGGGATGTATTGATTTGGTATCTGCTGGTACAGGTGAAATGCGTAAACGTTATGGTTTTATCTATGTTGATAAGCATGATGATGGTACAGGTGATATGCATCGTTTAAGAAAAGATTCATTCTATTGGTATAAGAAAGTGATTGCATCACAGGGTACTGATTTAGATTAGATTATTGAAAGGTTATGGATTCATAACCTTTTTTTGCTAGTTATAATATAAATTGTAGTTGTAAGTCGTTTTTTATATAATAATCACGTTATTACTTCTCCTTCTTGAAGGGAGGTGATATTATGGTGATGACCTTCATCGTGTCTATCATGGCTGGTATAATTGTTTATTATATCTGTAAATGGATTGATGGTCATTTCGAGTAATGACAAACAGGAGCTAGTTCTCCCTAAAAATAGAAAAGGCTAAGGATTGCTCTCCTTAGCCTTTTCGCTTTCTTGTGATATTATGAATCACTTGACCTTCATCAGTTATATTATATCATTAGAATTTTTTTATTCAAGTAATTTATTACGTTCTGTTTCTTTCTTATATAAGTGAGGTATATTTTAGCAATAAAAATCATAGAGGCAGTTATTCATATTAAATAGAGAAAGATTTTTTTCTTTAGTTAAAAAATCATGAAATATGCATAATTTTTAAACTTTTATCTGTCAATGTGTTATAATCGTACAAAGGTGTGACCATTATGGCAACAAATAACCTATCAAACTTACAATTCATTATTACAGAAAAAGATTTTATTGTAGATACAACTTATCATTCAGATAATAATAAAGTACTAAAGCTGCAAAAAGAATTCTTAGAAGATAAATATCAAGCTTTATATTATTTTGGCTTTAGAGATAATTTATCAAAATTAAGTGTGTCTGCACACTATCTTTATATGATTTCTGATTCATTTATCAAAGAACTCACCAATCAGCCTCAATTAGAAATTGCTAGAGAAAATATAGATTTAGAAATACATGAAGATACCTATGATTATTTATTAGATTCGATTCCTTTTATTGTTGGAAATGAATATATCAATAGAGAGTGGTTAGATCATATTTTTATTAAACTTGCTGAAATTTTTGCGAGTGAAATTAAAGATTATAGTGGCTCAGTCCAATTTTATTTAACTGAGAAATCACAAGATTTAACAGTTGCACACAGGATTTACTTTCATTTAGTAGATTTAGAGGATAAGGATTATCCTTTTGCATTTATGGCATCTTATGCTACAAAAACTAATAATAAAATAGAACATGTTCCTTTAAAATATGCATTAGAAGAATATAAAGATGATAGATTAAAACTTATATCATTATTATCATGTTTAAATAAAGTAGCAGAAGTATCACCACTCATTGCTCATTTTATGGAAACAGGTGAAATGTTTCATCCTGTTAAGCTAACAGCTAAAGAAGCTTATGAATTGCTATTATGTGTCCCCGAAATAGAAAAATGTCATGTTAAATGTCGTGTCCCTAATTGGTGGCGCAAGAAAAATTCATCAATTTCAATTAATGTTAGTATAGGTGATAGAGAACCATCAACCGTTGGTTTTAATGCTATATTAGAGATGGATGCTAGATTAGCGGTTAACGGACAAAAGTTATCCGATGCAGAAATAGAAGAATTGTTGGATCATGAAGAAGGTTTAGTATGGTTTAAAGGACAATGGGTTGAAATCAATCATCATCGTTTAGAAGAACTATTAGAACATGTGAAGGAATATGATGGTACTGTTACATTAAAAGAAGCTTTCCAATCACAAATGGAAGCTGAAGATATTGATGTTGATGATGGTGTGACAATTTCTAATGGTGAATGGCTTAATAATATGGTTAATAACCTAAGAGATCCTAATCGTATGAATATAAGTGAAGTACCACATATTAATGCTACACTTAGGCCATATCAACAAAGTGGTTATACATGGTTGAATTATATGAATCAGTTTGGTTTTGGTGCTTGTTTGGCTGATGATATGGGTTTGGGTAAGACATTACAAGTATTGACTTTTTTAGAAAATATGTATGAACAAAATCAAAATGCTCATGTATTACTTATTGTACCTGCTTCATTATTAGGAAACTGGTCTAAAGAAATCGAAAAGTTTGTACCTGATTTAAACTATTATATGGCTCATGGTATGAATGCTGATTTTATGAGTGAAGAACTTAGGAAACATCAACCTTTTTTAGTTATCACAACTTATGCGATGGCATCAAAGATACAATACTTAAATGATATAACTTGGGATTGTTTAATTTTAGATGAAGCACAAGCTATTAAAAATCCACAAACAAAACAAACAAGAAATATTAAGAAGCTTAATTCTAAGATGCGTATTGCCATGACTGGTACACCAATTGAAAATGAATTAACTAATCTTTGGTCATTATTTGATTTCTTAAATAAAGGTTTATTAGGTTCATCAGATGATTTTAAGAAATTTAGTAAGACATTAGAGTATAAACCACAAAACATGACAAAACTTAGAAACATGGTATCACCATTTATATTAAGAAGAGTTAAGACTGATAAATCTATTATTAGTGATTTGCCTGATAAAATAGAAGTTATCGATCATATAGATCTAACTAAAAAACAACAAGCTTATTATCAAAGACTCACAAAAGAAGTTATTGATCAAATCAATAATAGTAAAACATCATTCCAAAGAAAAGGTATTATTTTATCAGCTCTTACCAAATATAAACAAATATGTAATCATCCTGATCAATACTTGCATAAAACAGATTATATTGCTAGAGAAAGTGGTAAATTTGAAATGTTAAAAAGCATTTGTGAAACGATTTATACAAAAAGAGAACGTGTTTTAGTATTTACACAATATCGTGAAATTTGTGATTATTTATCAGAATACCTAGAAACAATATTCCATAAAGAAGGATTCGTATTACATGGTGGTACACCTGTAAGAAAACGACAGGAAATTGTAGAAAGATTTAATAGTGATGAGGAATATATTCCTTATATTGTTTTATCGCTTAAAGCAGCTGGTACAGGATTAAATTTGATTGGTGCCAATCATGTGATTCATTTTGATAGATGGTGGAATCCTGCTGTTGAAAATCAAGCAAGTGATCGTGCTTTTAGAATTGGTCAAAAGAAGAATGTATTTGTACATAAGTTTGTATGTAATGGTACTATTGAAGAAAAGATAGATAAGATGATTGAATTAAAACAAACTTTAGCTGATGAAATCATTACTACTGATACAAAGTGGATTACAGAAATGAGTAATGATGAATTATTAAATTTATTAACATTGGATGGTGATGCAAATGAGTAGATATTGGGATTATCAAACAAACTATGAGCAGTTATCAGCTCAAGAGTTAAGACAAAAAGCCCATGAAAGTGTAACAAACGCCAAGAAAAAAGGAAGAGTCATGGAACCAGTCGTTCCTCATTCTGATGACATAGCAACCAGCTGGTGGGGTCAAGCATGGTGTCAAAATATTGAAAAATATGCTGATTATAAAACCAGACTTTCTCGTGGTAGACATTATATTTTATCAGGTGCTGTTATTGATTTAAAAATTCAAAAAGGAAAGATTATTTCAAGGGTACAAGGCAATCGAAAAGCACCATATTGCGTTGAAATATGGAATGAAAATTTGTGTTTAAGAAAAAAATATTGATAAATTCAATAATTTTATTAGGGTGAAGGTTTGAACGGTACACCAAAAGTACACCAAATGAACACCATTTTTTTATTTGATAAAATAAATGTATGTGAATAAATAAAGCAGTTCAACAAAAATATAGATAATGAATTGCTTGATAAATGAATATTATACATAGCATTATAAATAAAACTATAATGCAAATGAAGGCAGAAATTTTTATAAGATTTCTGCCTTTTTATTTAAGAAAGGAAGTGATAAAAATGGGAAAAATAAATGATACATTGATGTGTTTAGCCATGAAATACAATGGCAATTTTGATGATATATTGGATGCAGTTAAAAGTCATGAAGACATTGATTATGATGCAATGGCTAGCTATAAAAAGGAATTGCGTTATAAGTATACAACAATGATTAAGAATGACTATCCTGAGTTTTTAAAAGATACCGATGGTCCACCAATAGTTCTGTTTTATGAAGGCGATGCAACACTTATGAATAAAGATGATACTATGATATATAGCGTTAACAGTAATAAACATAGATTTATTGTATCAGTCAAATCAGCGACATTTAAAAATGAAGAAGTTCTGGATTACTGTGCAGCATGTGAAAACCAGAATGATCTGGATGAGATTCTTAGTTATTTAAAAAGAAGGGAACCAGGATTAAAGGATTATGGACAAATTAAGAAAAGAAATGCTATCGAAAGATAATCTGTTGGATCCAGATAAGTTTTATCTTAGTTATCCATTTAAGAAAGAGGTAAATGAAATGAGTAAAGTAATTGCAGTTGCAAATCAAAAAGGTG
>JAJQFG010000007.1 GCA_021201315.1 Erysipelotrichaceae bacterium | reverse complement strand
TATGGCGTATTTATAGCTGTACCAATTGCTGATATATTAGCTTTTATCATTACAACGTCTTTATGGTATAGAGAGATAAAGAAACTAGGTGTAGAAAATGGATAAAAACTTGTATATACAATTATACAATTTAAGATTTGAAACACAGGTTACAATATATTAAAATTAGTAATTGAAAGAAGAAATATATGAGGAGGTGTACACTATGAATCAGAATCAAAAGAATATATTGATTGAACTTATGAGCGATGATACTGTTTCAGGTGAACGATTGGCTAATCAAATTCAAATGTCAACTCGTAGTGTACGTACTCTTATAAAACAAATTAGCAGTGAAATCAAGGGAGCTCAAATTATATCAGGATCATTTGGCTATAAGTTGGATATTTACGATATGGAAGAATTACTTAAGTACATGCAACAAGATGAAGAAGATGAAAATGCACGTTTTAAATGCATATTTAATCATTTTATAAATGATGATGACTATATTAGAATTGATCAATTATGTGATGAACTCTATTTATCTAGAACACAGTTAAAACAAGAATTAAAAAAAGTAAGATACTATTTTGATGAATATAATGTTAATATCAATACTAAATCTTATTATGGAATGTATTTAGATGGAAGCGAAATGAACAAAAGACGTGCTATTGCTCATTTTGAAAATTTAGAAATCGATGATGAATTATTTCAACAAATAAAAAATATATTTATCTCTTGTATTGCAAATGCAGAATTTGTAGTAAGTGATGATGAGTTGAATAATTTAGTTTTGCATTTATATGTTGCTTACATCCGTTCTAATAAGAAACAATATATTAATATGGATAATAAATGGATAGAAGACTTAAAGAAAGAAAAAGAGTATTCACTTGCTTCCACAATAATGTCATTAATGAAACAAATATTAAATATGGAGTATAGAATAGAGGAAGTAGCTTACCTAACAATGCATCTTTGTGGGAAAAATAATAAACAATCTACTAATACTTATATCGATCAGGAAATATATCAATTTACTCATGAATGTTTAGAAGTTTTAGATCAGCAAACAGGATTTTCATTTAGTACCGATCTTAATCTGCAACTTGCATTATCTTTACATATGATTCCACTCATAAAAAGAATACAATATAAAAGTTATATGACAAATCCTTTATTACTAGATGTCAAAAAGAATCTTATTAGAGCATATGATATATCAGTTAAATTAAGCGAATTAGTTAATCAAAAATATAATTGCCAGCTACCTGAGGATGAAATAGCTTATATGGCTTTACATATTAATCTTTCCTTAGAACAGAATATGAACGATATGCGAAAGAAGAATATTTTATTAGTATGTTCTAGTGGTGTAGGTAGTGCAAGAATGTTAGAATATTTTTTTAAGGAGAATTTTAATAAGTATATACGTCAGTTAGATGTATGTTCATTACAGGAATTATCAAATTATGATACAAATGTCTATGATTGTATATTTACAACGGTACCTATTTTAGAAGATTTATCACTACCAATTTTTCAAATAAATAATTTCATGAATGCTAAGGATACCACAAAGATTACTAATAGTTTAAAGCAATTGAATCAAGAAAATATATTACAGTATTTTCCAAGATCATTATTTTTATCATATGAATCATTTAATACAAAGGAAGAAGCTATTCATGAAATTGTAAGTCAATGTCACAAATACTATGAATTACCTGATTATTTTGAAAACCTAATATTAGAAAGAGAAAATCTAGCAACCACAGAATTTAATGATTTTATAGCATTTCCTCATTCACATAAGCCGGTATCAAACGATACATTTGTATCAGTCACCATTTTAAAGAAACCATTATTATGGAAAAATCATAAAATTAGGATTATATTGTTGTCATCAATAGAAAATAAGGCTAATAAAAAATTAGATTCATTCTATAAAGTTGTTTCTATACTAGTGAGTGATCAAACATTACAGTGGCAATTATTACAACATCCCACTTATGAATATTTTTGTGATATAATACAAAAGGTGATGTAAATGGAAAAAATATTATTGGCTTGTGGAGCGGGTTTGTCTACAAGCTTATTGGTTAATAATATGGTAGAAGCTGATGTTAATCATAATTATGAAATAAAGTGTTGTGATACTGTTAGTGCTAAAGTTTTAGTATATGATTATGATATATTTTTATTGGCTCCACATATTGCTTATATGAAAGATGAGTTTAAAAATATATGTGATGAAGTTAATATTCCTTTTATGTTAATTGATACAATGGATTATACAAAAATGAACGGTAAGGCAGTTTTAGATAAAACGGTTGTATTATTAAATGAACATAAAAAAGAGAATCCCTTTAAAGTGGTTTTTTTGCATGGAAAAAGAGGAATGATGTCTAATTTGATTATTTTAGATATTAAGAAAAAAGTAAAAGATTATGAAAAGAATTGGGTTTTTGAATCTGTTGTTGATGATGATTTTGAAGATGATAGAAAAACAAATATAGTATTACTGGAGTCACAAATTAATTTTGAAAAAGATAAGATAATGAAGAAAATAATAAATCCCTTAACCGTTGTTGATGTTCCACCAAGGGACTTATTTGCTAGTTTTGATGGAAGAAAAGTGTTGGATTATATACATCAATTGTACGATAAAGAAATAAATGTTAAGAAAGAGAAATTAAAAGAAAGGCTAGAAGATATATGAAATTAATAATAAGAGCTGATGATTTAGGATACAGCGAAGCAGTTAATTTTGGAATTTTAAAAGCTGTGAATGGTGGTGTGGTTACAAGTGTAGGAATGATGCCTAATATGGATAGTGTACAACAAGGTTATGAGTTAATAAAGAATTATGATATTGCATTAGGTCAACATACAAATATTTGTGTAGGAAAACCATTGAGTGATCCAAAACTCATTCCTTCACTTGTACAAGAAAATGGTGAATTTTGTTCAAGTAGAGAAATTAGAGCAAGAAAAGAAGATACTATTAATGTTGAAGAGTGTGAAATAGAAATAGAAGCACAGCTTCAAAGATTTATTGAAATTACTGGTAAAAATCCAGATTATTTTGAGGGTCATGCAGTATTTTCAGATAATTTCTTTAAGGCATTAGAAAATGTGGCTAAAAGATATGGTTTATTTTTTTGTAATCCAGGTATTGATAAACAATGGGAAAAGGATAATGGTATTTTTGGACTGAGTTTTGTGAAAATGGATGAAAAGGGATTATATGATCCTAAAGAATATATGCAAGAACAGCTTGACAATATCAAAAACAATCCTTGTTCTGTTGTTATATTTCATCCAGGATATTTAGATCAATATATCTTAACACATTCTTCTGCTACTTCAATGAGACCAATGGAATGTGATTTCCTTTGTGGTGATTGGATTAGAGAATGGATTAAAGATAATGATATTGAACTTGTTGATTTTAGAAATTATAAAGACTAGCCGCGAGCTAGTCTTTTAATATCTGTCATATTTTTCTTTATAGAACAGTCCAATAATGGCACCTCCACCATCATTGGGAGAAATAACTTGTTGAAGTTCCCAACCTTCTTTTATATATTGATTAATAAGATTTTCAGTAACTTCCAAATCTTTTTCTCTGGATAATCTTAATCCTTTATTTAAATGAATCATCTTATATTCTTTCATAAAAACTCCTATTTTATAAAATTAGTCATAACTGGTTCTTCTTTTTCAGGAAGCCCCATACTTTCTTTACCTAATTCAATACTCTTGATAAGAAAAGCCATATTTTTAGCTAAAGTACGCATTGTTGCAAGACCTTCAGCATCTTCTACTGCTTCACCTTGTAATCTACCGTGAATATTATTCCAATACTTACTAGAAACAACAGGCATATTAGAAATGGTAAAATACTTATTCAATTCATCAAATGTAGCTGTATTACCAGATCTTCTACAACAAGCCACACTTGCACCAACTTTCATTGTCTTATCAAAAGGTGTACTATAGAATAACCTATCTAAAAATGAAACCATTGTTCCATTAGCAGATGCATAGTATACAGGTGAACCAATCACTAAACCATCAGCTTTTTCGAATTTAGGTGCTACTTCATTTACCATATCATCAAAAACACAATGGCCTTTTTCTTTACATTGACCACAAGCAATGCATCCTCTTATAACTTTGTTACCAACAGTTATCAATTCAGTTTCAATACCACATGCTTCTAATGTTTCAGCAACCTCATTTAAAGCAATATACGTATTGCCTTTAGGATGAGGACTACCATTAATTAATAATACTTTTGCCATAATTCATACTCCTTACTTTAATTTTTTACCACTATTCCAAGCCTGTCCTACTTTTTCTCCAATTGTATAATAACCATATTGGAAAGTATCAAATAATATGGCATTCAATTTCGTAGGATCAACCTTACCATTTTCATCCAAAGTTTTTTCATCAACCATTGTATTGACAATTTCACCAATTACTCTAAAACCACCAGCATCATGATTAATCTCTGCCACTTTACATTCTAATGTCACAGGAAATTCTTCAACAATTGGCGCATCAACTCGTGTACTCTTAATTGCTGTTAAACCAGTCTTTTCAAATTTATTAGATACTTTATTGCCAGAATCAATACCTAAATAGTCAGCTTCTACGACATGATCTTTATCTGCAACACTAATCGTAAAAGCTTGTCTTTTCTTAATATTCTTTGCGGTCTTATGGTCTTCGCTAATATTTAAAGCAACCATATTATCACCACAAACGCCACCCCAGGCCATATTCATAACATTGACACTATCATCGTCATTATAAGTTGCTATCATAAGAACAGGCATAGGGAACAAAAATGCTTTAACGCCTAAGTCTTTTTTCATCATCAAAACCTCCTTGCAAATATTTTAAATCACTTTCAATGAATATGCAAGCTGCATCGCTTTTAGTTGTTATACTAAACAGTTTAATATTTTGGTATTTGTTGCGATTTTTGGGATTTTAAAAATTTCTTGATATTTATAATGGTTTTTATATAATCAACTTATATGATAATAAGAGGGAGAGAAGAAAATGGTTTATATGATTATGGGTATAGCTTTATTAGCAGGTTTGGTTCAAGGAGTTACTGGTTTTGGGGCTTCCATTGTTATGATGATGGTGTTTCCATATATTTTTGCATTACTTCAAGCAGCAGGTATTTCAACAGCCATTTGTACATTCTTAAATTTGATCATGGTTGTTAATTATCGACAATATATTAATCTTAAAAAGATTATCCCACCAGCTATTTTATATATTTTGGTATGTAGTATTACAATTACTTTAGCTACTACAGTCAATCAAACATTAATGAAAAAAATATTTGGTGTATTTTTGGTTATATTAGCTATTTATTACTTGTTCATTGATAAAGGCGAAAGAAAGAAGTTAAGCCTTGTTGTTTCATTTATATGTATAGTTGTATCAGCTATGTGCGATGGCTTATTTGGTATTGGTGGACCTTTAATGGTTTTATATTTCTTATCACAAACCCATAATACGCATGAATATCTTGGAACAATTTCATTGTTCTTTATGATTAATTGTATCTATAATACATGCTTTAGAATATATAATGGTATTATTACTCTAATTCATTTACCTTATATTGCTATAGGGGTTGTAAGTATTATGGTTGGTGGATTAATAGCTACTAAAATAGTAGATAAGCTTAATGGCGCCTTCCTTAGAAAGCTTACATATATTATGATAGGAATTAGTGGTATAGTGAATTTATTATTTTAAAATGAAATTGTGATATAAAAAACGATCAGTAATTGATCGTTTTTGCTTATCGACATTCTTCACGCATAAAATGCATTTTTGCCACTGCTTTAGGATCTCTTTTAACAGGATCACCAAGTATACGAGTTATTTTGATTTTAGGCATAAATGGTGCAGTTCCATAATAGGAACCACCAACATATCGTGGATGTAAAGTTTCTTCAATATGCTCCATATGTTGATATACACCAGATATATCAACAAGTGCATAACCTTTACTTTGTGGATCATTTAATAGCATAATATAACCTACATTTTTTGCTTTATGATCATGAGGTGTATAAGTTTCAGTTTCTTCAATTGTAATTGTATCATTGAGCTTATCATCTAAATTTGATCCTCCAGCAAGATACAGTGATCTTAATTCTTGATATTCAGTACTAGATATTTCACCATTGTTGAATGCTTTATCAATATCATTACCTAATCCCATATAACTTCCCATAGCAAGTGTTTTTTTAAAGCTAGAATATTTATTTTCTGTACGCGTTGTCGTATATGTCACAGGTTCACAAGCTATAATTTGTTCATATTCAACTTCATAACAAACTCCATTAATTCTACAACCATTAAAAATAGATAAATAGTTTTTTCTAAATTGATTCATATTTGGATATAATGCAGAATAATTTGTGTCTAAATAATATGTGGCTTCTCTTCTAACATAATTATCAGCATTATCGGATTCTGTACTAACAGATCGTAAATTAATTGTTATAGAACTAACTTCTTCTCTTGGTATTTCCCACCAAAATGTTTCAGGCAAATCTCTACATAAGTTTGTTTTTTCGTTGTCAGATAAATATTCACTATATTTATGAACATATTCACTTCGAACTTTATCATACTCTTGATATAATGGCTCTTTTAATTTTAATAATTCTTCACGCATTTCTTTAATATCACTTGTCATTTTTCTAGCATATAAGATGCGATTATTCATACTTTTATCTTCATTATTCCATTTACGAGTTAAACTATATTGTCCACTGAAATTTATCACTAGAAAAACTATCAAAATGAACCATTGCACAAGTTGATGAAGTTCAAT
Source organism: Erysipelotrichaceae bacterium (assembly GCA_021201315.1). Taxonomy (GTDB): domain Bacteria; phylum Bacillota_I; class Bacilli_A; order Erysipelotrichales; family Coprobacillaceae; genus JAJQDJ01. Next base: position 38,799 of record JAJQFG010000007.1, on the reverse strand, counting down.
AGAAAAAAGATAAAAACCTTCTACACCAAAAAACCATTCCACTAAAACAATAAAAAGCGGTATAGGTTCACATAATGCGATCAAAAAAACATTTTCTCCATAATCTGTCATACCAAATATGAGTAATACAATAGCAGCAATCAAATAAAATAATCCAAACCAAAAACCACCCAATGATAGTATGCAGAAAAATAAATATATTAAAGAAAAACAAATCCATTGTATGAAAAATCGTTTGAGTTCATCATCAAAAATTTCATGATGTTTTTCTTTGATTTCTTTATTCATCTCTGATTCTGCAAGTGAATCGCTATATGTGTATAACTTCTTATACTTAGCAAGTAAATCAGTCAGTTTAGATATTGTTGGTCCATAATGTCCATAGCCATCAGCATAATCATATTGTAATTGTTGCAGTTCAATGAGGGCTTTTTCTCTTCCTGATAATTTATCTGTCTTAGAAAGAATTTTGATAATATTGTCTAAACTAATAGCTAGATTTATTGATTCACTATTTGTTTTTCTAGAAGATGGTTTCTTAGGTTCGCTGTTCAATTTTTGTTTTAGATTATTTAAAATATCAGATTCATTAAAATCACTCATTAGTATCTCTCCCCTTAAATATATGATATAAAGATTTTATCATACTTATCTATATTCGACTAGTTATTTTCTTATGTGAAATTCATAAAAATTATAATTGTTGACAAAACAAAAAATTATGTAATAATATAGGTGACATCTTTAAGCGTAGATGTAATCTGATTTAAAACTTTAAAAAGCTAAAAGGAGTGTTGCAGCACTCCTTTTAGTGTGAATTTTAGGTTTGGACATCATTAAGCTTTAACCTGATTTAAACTATATTATTTCATTAATATAGCTACAATTACAAGTATTAAAAAGATAATACTTAGATATTCCATTGTTGGATTCCTTTCTTAATCTTAATAAAATACGCTTATGGATGCCCAACCTTTCCTTTATAAGGTTGTTTAAACATCGTATGTCCTCCTCTAAAAATTCAATAACATTATAACATAATTTGCTAATAATCAACATATAACTATGGATATTTCATACGAAATTTCCAAATCCTTTTTCTACAGAAATTATTTAGGAATTTTCAAAAAATTGTTGACAAATAAAAAGCATCACTGTATGATAAACGCATATTAGAAGTGAAATCGTTGATCAGGAGAGTAGTTTATTGTAGACTTTTAGCGAGGTAACACAGAGTGAAAGGTTACTAAGAATATAATAGATGAAGCGCACCTGTGAGTGTCCATTGGAATTAAGTATAATGGAACGTGACCTGCGTTAAAGGTTTGAGGGGTTAGCAATAACAACTAGAGTGGTACCGCGTACTTTTACGTCTCTGGATTTTTCCAGAGGCGTTTTTAATTCTATCAATGATTTTATATAAAGAAAAAGGAGATATAAAAATGGAAAAGAAATACAAGAAAGTCGTTTTAGCTTATTCAGGTGGTTTGGATACTTCAATTATTATTGCATGGTTAAAAGAAAATTATGGTTGTGAAGTTATTGCAGTAGCTGGAGATGTTGGACAAGGTCCAGAAGAATTAGAAGGATTAGAAGAAAAAGCCCTTGCTACAGGAGCTTCTAAATATTATTGTGCAGATTGTAAGAAAGAATTTGTTTATGATTTTATTTTCCCTGCTATTAAAGCAAATGCTATTTATGAAAATAAATATTTATTAGGTACTTCTCTTGCAAGACCAATAATTGCTAAAAAATTAGTAGAAATTGCTAAAGCAGAAGGTGCAGATGCCATTTGTCATGGATGTACTGGTAAAGGTAATGACCAAGTTAGATTTGAATTAACTATTAAAGCATTTGCTCCAGAATTAGATATTATTGCTCCTTGGAGAGTATGGGAATTAAAGAGTAGAGAAGATGAAATTGAATATGCAGAAGCAAGAAATATTCCATTAAAGATTAATAGAGAAACTAATTATTCAAAAGATAAAAACTTATGGCACTTATCTCATGAAGGTTTAGATTTAGAAAATCCTGCTAATGAACCAGATTATGATAAGATTCTTGAATTAGGTGTTACTCCTGAAAAAGCACCAGATACACCTACATATATTACTTTAACATTTAAGAATGGCGAACCAGTTGCTTTAAATGGTGAAGAAATGGATGGTGTTACTTTAATTCAAAAATTAAATAAAATTGGTGGTGCTAATGGTATAGGTATCATGGATATGGTTGAAAATAGATTAGTAGGTATGAAATCTAGAGGTGTTTATGAAACACCAGGTGGAACTATTCTTTATAAGGCACATGCTGATTTAGAAGAAATCTGCTTAGATAAAGAAACACAACATTTTAAACAAACAGTTGGATTAAAATTAGCGGATATCTTATATAATGGTCAATGGTATACACCTTTAACTAAAGCTTTATTAGCCTTTGTTGACGAAACACAAAAGAGTGTTAATGGTGATATTAAGTTAAAATTATATAAAGGTAATATTATTGAGGCTGGTATGACTTCTCCTGATACTTTATATAGTGAACAAACTGCTTCATTTGGAGAAGATGAAGATTATAATCAAATGGATTCTCAAGGATTCATTAACTTATACGGATTACCAATTAAAGTAAAAGCTTTATTAGATCAAAAAAGAAATAAATAGGAGTGATTACAATGGCTTTATGGGCTGGAAGATTTAAAAAAGAAATCAATGAAGATGTCAATGCTTTTAATTCATCAATATCTTTTGATGCAAGAATGTATAAACATGATATTATGGGAAGTAAGGCTCATGCAAAAACGTTATGTAAACAAGGTATCATTGATGAAAATAATTTGAATGAAATATTAACAGGTTTAGATGAGATTTTAGCAGATTTAGAAAGTGGAGATTTATTATTTGATCCTAATGCTGAAGATATTCATATGTTTATTGAAAGTGAACTCACAAAGAAATATCCTATCAGTGGTAAAAAACTACATACTGCAAGATCACGTAATGATCAAGTCGCTTTAGATTTACGTTTATATACACGTGATGAAATCAAAGAGATAAGACAAATGTTAATAGATATCATTGAAGTGATCATGGATCAAGCATCAAAACATACTGAAACCATTATGTGTGGTTATACCCATCTTCAACGTGCCCAGCCTATAACATTTGGCCATCACTTAATGGCTTACGCCCAAATGTTTTATCGTGATATTACAAGATTAGATGATTGTTTTGATAGAATGAATGTATCACCTTTAGGCAGTGGAGCTTTGGCTACTACAACATATCCTATTGATAGATACTATGTTGCAAAGCAATTAGATATGAAAGATATATGTCATAATTCACTGGATGGTGTAAGTGATAGAGATTATGCGATTGAATTAGCCAATGATTTAGCACTTATTATGATGCATTTATCAAGATTTAGTGAAGAAATGATTTTGTGGTGTTCTTGGGAATATAAGTATATTGAATTAGACGATGCTTATGCAACAGGATCATCTATTATGCCACAAAAGAAAAATCCTGATATCGCTGAACTTGTTAGAGGTAAAACCGCAAGAGTTATTGGTGATAATAATGCATTACTTACAATGATGAAAGGCTTACCTTTAGCTTATAATAAAGATATGCAAGAAGATAAAGAAGCATTGTTTGATGCTATTGATACAGTTAAGTTATGTTTACCAGTATTTACAGATATGCTTAGAACTATGAAAGTTTATCCTAAAAAGATGCGTGAATTTGCGGCTAAAGGATTCATTAATGCAACAGATTGTGCCGATTATTTGGTTAAACATGGTAAGGCATTTAGAGATGCTTATAAGACAGTAGGTCAATTAGTGGCTTATTGTATAGATCATGATGAAGTGTTAGAGACTTTGTCATTGGATGTTTATCAATCATTTGATGAAACATTTGAAGAAAGTGTTTATGAAGCTATTTCATTAGATACTTGTGTAAAAAATAGATTAGTAGATGGAGGTCCTTCACCTGAAGCAGTGAAGAAATCAATTCAACTGATGAAGGATCAATTGGAGGCGTTGAAATGATTAAAGTAGGGATTATTGGTGCAAGTGGTTATGCTGGCATTGAATTATATAGATTATTATTGGGACATGATGAAGTAGAAATTGTGGCTGTTAGTTCGCAAAGTTATATTGGTCAATCAATTTCTGATTTATATCCAGCTTTTTATGGTTATGATGATAGATTCTTTGAAAGTGATGAAGCTGTATTACATAAAGCAGAAATGATTTTTGCATCACTTCCTGCTGGTATTAGTGAAAAATATGCGAAGCTTTGTGATGAACATGGAAAGAAGTTTATTGATTTAGGGGCTGATTTTAGATTGGATAATGAAGCCGATTATAAAGAATGGTATGGTAAAGATTATAGTGAAAAAGAACTTCATAAAAAACAAGTTTATGGTTTAAGTGAAGTGAATCGTGATAAGATTAAAAATGCGACGATTATAGGTAATCCTGGTTGTTATCCTACATCTATTACTTTAGGTTTATATCCATTATTAAGTGAACATTTAAATTTAAATAATGATATAGTCATTGATTCTAAATCAGGAACAACAGGTGCAGGAAAAACTTTAACAGAAGATTCACATTTCCCTAGATGTAATGAATCATTCCATCCTTATAAGATAGGAAATCATCGACATACACCTGAAATAGAACAGGAATTATCTAAAACGGCTCATGAAGATATTCATGTGACATTTGTACCTCATTTATTGCCTATTAATAGAGGTATTGTTTCTACAATGTATGTTAAATTAAAAGAAGATGTGACTTTTGATGATGTTATGAGTGCTTATCATAAGTATTATGATGATGAATATTTTATTAGAGTATTGAATGGTAAAGTAGCTGATTTGAAGTTTGTGAAATATTCTAATTATTGTGATATATCATTACATTATGAACCTAGATATCATCAAGTCATTGTTGTGTCAGCTATTGATAATATGGTTAAAGGGGCTGCAGGTCAAGCTATACAAAATATGAATATAATGTATGGTATTGAAGAAACAAAAGGAATAAAGATGGCTGCACCATCATTTTAAAGGAGGACTAAATGAAAGATATTCAAGGAGGTGTTTGTGCACCTATTGGTTTTAAAGCTGCAGGAATTCACTGTGGTGTAAGAAAAAATAAATCCAAGAAAGATTTCTCACTCATTTTAAGTGATGTCATGTGTCATGCTGCAAGTACATATACACAAAACAAAGTCAAAGGTGCTCCTATCTATGTCACAAAGGAACACCTGCAAAATAATGAAGCAATTGCTGTACTATGCAATAGCGGTAATGCCAATACATGTAATGAGAATGGCGTTGAAATAGCTAATGGTATGTGTGATTTGGCTGCCAAAGAATTAGGCATTGATGCATCTGATATCATTATTGCTTCAACTGGTGTTATTGGTTTACCTTTATCATTAGAACCATTTGAAACACATATGCATGAATTAGCTGAAAGCCTAAATGAAAATGGTAGTAGTGATGCTTGTGCTGGTATCATGACAACTGATACAGTACAAAAAGAATATGCTGTGGAATTTGAGTTAGATGGAAAGACTTGTCATATTGGTGCTATTGCGAAAGGTAGTGGGATGATTCATCCAAATATGGCTACGATGTTAGCTTTTGTCACAAGTGATGTGGCTATTTCAAAAGATATGCTTAAACAAGTGATTCAGGAAGTTGTTGCTGATACATTTAATATGGTAAGTGTTGATGGTGATACATCAACCAATGATATGTTATCTGTTTTATGTAATGGTTTAGCGGGAAATAAAGAAATCACTGAAGTCAATGATGATTATCAAGTATTTAAAGATGCATTGATGTATATTTGTACATGCTTATCAAGAGGTATCGCTAAAGATGGTGAAGGAGCTACTAAGCTACTTACATGTTATGTAAAAAATGCATGTACCATTAAAGATGCAAAAATGGTGGCTAAATCAGTTATTACAAGTTCTTTATTTAAAGCAGCGATGTTTGGTAAAGATGCCAATTGGGGTAGAATCCTATGTGCGATTGGATATAGTGAAGCTAATTTAGATGTGGATAAAATTGATGTTGAATTAGGTAGCGTTATTGGTAAGTTTATTGTTTGTCAAAACGGTAAAGGGTATCCTTTTGATGAAGATGTGGCTTTAAAGGTTTTAAGTGAAGATGAAGTTGAAATCTTTATTGATTTACATGATGGAGAATGTGATGCTACTGCATGGGGATGTGATTTAACATATGATTATGTTAGAATTAATGGTGATTATAGAACATAGGGAGATGTGTTTATGAATAAGAGTGCGATATTAAAAGCAGAAATATTATCACAAGCTTTACCTTATATTCAAAAGTACAATAATAAGATCGTTGTTATAAAATATGGTGGTAATGCCATGATTAATGAAGAATTAAAGATGAATGTTATTACCGATGTTGTTTTATTATCTGAAATTGGTGTAAAGGTTATTTTAGTTCATGGTGGTGGACCAGAAATTAGTCAACAATTAAATAAAGTTGGTAAAGAATCTAAGTTCATCAATGGATTAAGATACACGGATGAAGAAACAATGGATATTGTGCAAATGGTATTAGCTGGTAAAACCAATAAAGATCTTGTAAAACTCATCATGCAAAAAGGTGGCAATGCTGTAGGTATTAGTGGTATTGATAATCAATTGATAGTTGCTAAAAAGCATGAAGGTGAAGATGATTTAGGGTATGTTGGTGATGTCGAATATGTTAATCAGCATATTATCAATGATTTATTAGATAAAGGTTATATTCCTGTTGTTGCTAGTGTTGGTACTGATGCAGAAGGTCATACATATAATATTAACGCTGATACGGCAGCAGCGGAAATTGCTAGTGCTGTAGGAGCAGAGAATATGATATTGGTTTCTGATATTCCTGGGTTGTTAAAAGATAAAGATGATGAAGATTCATTAATTCCTTTGGTTCATGTATATGAAGTTAAAGGATTGATTGATAAAGGTATTATTAGTGGTGGTATGATACCAAAGGTTGATTGTTGTGTTAGCGCACTTCGTCAACATGTGGATAAAGCTGTTATTATTGATGGTAGAATACCTCATTCTATATTAATAGAAATGTTATCTAGAGATGGTATTGGTACTATGTTTACAAGATAGGAGGTAAACAATGGTTGATTTAAAGAATAGAAGTTTTTTAACTTTAAAAGATTATACTCAAGAAGAAATAAGATATTTATTAGATCTTGCGAAACAATTAAAAGAAGCTAAAAAACAGGGAAGAGTTGGTAAAACACTAGAAGGTAAGAATGTTGTATTATTGTTTGAAAAAACATCAACACGTACAAGATGTGCCTTTGAAGTTGCAGCTTATGACGAAGGTGCGCATGTTACTTTCTTAAGTAATTCACAAATGGGTAAAAAAGAATCTATTGAAGATACTGCAAAAGTTTTAGGAAGAATGTATGATGGTATTGAATTTAGAGGTTTTGCGCAAAAAACAGTAGAAGATTTAATGAATTATTCAGGTGTTCCTGTTTGGAATGGTTTAACAGATGTGGATCATCCAACGCAAACATTAGCTGATTTCTTAACAATTGAAGAACATTTAGGTAAACCTGTAAGTGAAGTTAAAATGGTATTTAGTGGTGATATTAGAAATAATGTGTGTTATGGTTTGATGTATGGTGCTGCTAAAATGGGTATGCATTTTGTGGCTTTAGGTCCAAAATCTTTAGATGTTGATCCTGAAGTGATTAGCTATTGTCAAAAAGAAGCTGAAAAATCAGGCGGCAAATTTGAAATTACAGATGATGTTGATTATGCAGTTAAAGATGCAGATGTTATCTATACAGATATTTGGGTGAGTATGGGTGAAGATGAAAGTCTTTATAAACCACGTGTAGAAATGCTCACACCATACAAGGTTACTGCAGAAATGATGAGTAAGACAGGTAAAGAAACATTATTTATGCATTGTCTTCCTTCGTTCCATGATTTTGAAACAGAAGTCGCTAAGGCTAAACATGATCAAGGTATTGATATTAGAGAGGTTGAAGACGAAGTCTTCAGATCTAAGAATTCTGTTGTTTTTGATGAAGCAGAAAATAGAATGCATACAATCAAAGCGGTCATGGTTGCGACAATTGGAGATTTATCAAAATTATAAGATGGCTTAGCCATCTTTTTTATATTCAATTTTTAGAATTATTTAGATCATTCTATTTTTATTTACCAATAAAATCATTTCTACTTAAAATGAATTCTAGTAAAATAAAGTCATAAAAAATGATTGTTAATTTTCTAAAAGTTTATATAATTGTTGTCTTTTTAGTAAGTAATAATGTATAATATTTACAGATTACTTACTTTAAAATACTGGGATATATGAAGTAAGGAGGGAGAGAAAATATGGGGTTTATTATATTTTTAGCTATATTGCTTATTTTATGGGATCCAGTTATTGTACCAGTACTTACTTTTGTATTTAATATTATTGGTGCAGGAATTAGTGTGGCTTTGATGATTGCCATGCTTATTATATTGGGTGCTTTTTTCTTAAGTGCATTTAATGTTGTTTATTGTTTTGTATTAGCGTTAAAACATCATATTCATTATAAGAATTATGAATATCCAAATAAAGATAATGAACCTGCTAAAATCAATTATTTCTTTGGTCCTGGTTATTCTCAATTAAAAGAAGTCATTATTGAAGGTGTTAAAGAAAGTAGAGTTAGAATCAAAGATTTGATGGATTGGTTTGATTTATTACCTTATGATTTTGATGGTGTTATTTATTATATTATAAAGTTGTTTTTTTTATTGCTATGGTGGGAATTTTTGTAGTCGGTGTTGTTGGTGGAAGTGTTATAACATTGGCTTGTTTGGTGTTTATTGGTGGTGTGAGTTTAGTTATTACAGCTCTGGTGTTTGTGACTTATATGATTACATTTGCATGTGATCGCATATATCGTTTAAGTAAAGGGATTAAACTAGATTGTGAAGTATGTAAAGAACAGTTTAATTTGCCTGCTTATGAATGTCCAAGTTGTGGTGAAAAGCACTATAAGTTGATACCGAATCATTTTGGTATTTTTAATCATACATGTACTTGTGGAGAAAAATTACCTTGTACATTTTTCAATGGTCGTTCTAAGTTAGTAGCTTATTGTCCTAATTGTGATTCGGCTTTAGCGAGTGATTCTACAAAGTCTATTATTATTCAATTAACAGGTGGTAGCAGTGCAGGAAAGACGGCGTTTTTATCATCGTTTTATCATAGTTATTTAAAGAAATTGAATATGAATCCATTAATTGAATATACGATTCCTAATAATCGACAAGAAAGATTCAATAATCTAAACGAATATTTTACAGGTGCTTATTTACCTGATTCAACAAGTGAAACAAATGCGATGATGTATGAAATGATAATTAAAAGTGATCAATTACGTACTGATAGAAAGTTTGCTATATATGATATTGCAGGAGAAATGTTTAATCCTGATATTAGTGATTATGAAATTACTCAGGAACAATATCGTTATTGTAATGGTATTATTTTATTGATTGATCCTTTATCAGTAGATAGTATTAGAAATGAAGCTATTGCAGCAAATGAGAATATTGATAATTATTCACAAATGGATCCTGATGAAGTAGTAAACAATTTTATTAATTATTTGATACAAACAGGTATTATTAAAAACAATAAAGTTAGTAATAAGCCGGTAGCTGTTGTTATATGTAAAGCAGATTTACCAGTTTTAAAAAAGAAAATAAGTATTGCACATATTAAATTAACCTATAAACAATATTTAAATAATTTAACTGAAGATGAAAAAGCAATGACATATGATCAATATCGTAATAATCAAATAAAAGCATTTATGAATGAATATGATATGAATAATGCTTTAGCAACTCTAGAGCATCAATTTAAAAATCTTTCATTCTTTGTAGCTAGTGCTATTGGGCATGTTCCTGATGGTGAGAGTTATACACCATTTGGTGTTGATGAGTGTTTTGATTGGATTATCAAAACAACGGACAATGAATATTATAAAGCTGCGGAACAAATATAGGAGGGATAAAGATGAGTTCATGGACAAATGAAGATAAGCTGGAGAAAATGTTTTCTTCTAATGATGAAGAGGTAGTAGAAGAAACAATTGAACCTATTATTGAAGAAGAAGTAAAAGAAGAAACAAAACCTGATATGAGTAGCGAACAATCAGAAGAACTATTAGAAAAGCTGGATACGATTATTGAATTGTTGCAAGCTAAGCCACAAGAAGAAGATTCTAATGATGTTAGTGAAATTGCTAAAAATCAGGAAAGAAACCGCAATTTATTAACACAGTACATTAAACAAAATGCAGAATTCCAACAACAAGTTCGTATTGATATGAACAAAGAAAATGAGAGTCTTAAAAAAGAAATATTAGGTGAAAGACTTGATCCGTTATTAAAAGCTATTGCTACTGTTTATGGTGATTATTATCGTTTGTTAGATGAAAATGCAACAGAAGATAAGAATTATCAAAAACAAGTATTATTTATGTTTGAGAGTATTGAAGATGTGTTAAGTGAATATGGATGTGAATTTAATACGACAGATCCTGGTGAAGAAAGATCACCTAAGAGTACAAAGATTAGAAATCCAATGATACCAACTGCTGATCAAAGTTTACATAGAACAGTTATTCAATCTTTTAACCCTAGTATTTCTAAGGGAAAGAAAGTATTATATCCTGAATATGTTTCAATTTATAAGTATGATGAAACTTTAGTAAAAGAAGAAACAAAGGAAGAAGCAATAGAAGTGGTAGAAACAGTAGAGAATACTGAGACTATAGAAAAAGAAATTATTGAAGAAGGAGAGAATTAAACATGGCTACTTATGGAATTGATTTAGGGACTACTTATAGTTGTATCGCAAAATTGGATGCTCAAGGAAATCCAGTTGTTATTCATAATAATACTGATGGAACAGATACTTTAGCTTCTGCATTATATTTTGAGAGTTTAGAAAATATTATTATTGGTGAAAGTGCTAAGGAATATGTAGAAACTGATGGTGCTAATGTTGTACAGTTTATTAAAAGAGAAATTGGTAAAGAAGATAAATATCCACCTCGTATTTTGCAAGGTAAAGAGTTTACACCTGTTGTATTGTCAGGTATGATTTTAAAAGGAATCAAAGATATGGCAGAGGAACAGGGCGAAGAAGTGACTGATGTTATTATTACAGTTCCTGCATATTTTGGATTAAAGGAAAGAAATTTAACTAAGGCTGCAGGTGAGGGTGTTGGTTTAAATGTTATGGATTTAATTAACGAACCAACTGCTGCTGCATTAAACTATTGTCATAGATTATTCCAGGAAGATATGAATATTTTGGTTTATGACTTAGGTGGTGGAACATTTGATGTTACTTTGATTAATATGTCAATGAAACAAGGTGATGATGGTCAAGAAGCTGCTGAAGTTGAAGTTGTTGTTACTGGTGGTAATGATACTTTAGGTGGTAAAGATTGGGATGATGCTTTATTTAATTATTGTAAAAATAAGATTGTTGAAGAATTAGGTGTTAGTGATGATGCGTTAGATATTGATACATTACAATCTATTCGTTCTAAGGTTGAAGCAACTAAGAAACGTTTAACAACTGCTGAAAAAGCAACGGTTAGAATAAGTGTAGAAGGTCAAATGGTTAAATTTGATGTCACTAAAGCAGAGTTTGAAGATCTTACAAGAGCTTTAGTTGATCAAACAATGAGTTATGTAGAAGGTACTTTAGATAAAGCTAAACAAAAATTAGGAACTGAACCAAAGATTGATAAAGTCTTATTAGTTGGTGGTTCTACTTATATGCCAATGATTAAAAATGCTGTTGAAGCTAGATTCCCAGGTATTGTTCAACAAGAAGACCCTGATAGAGCAGTTGCTAAAGGTGCAGCAATATATGCTTCAATGAAGGTAAGTGAAAAAGAAAATCAAGAAACTAGTAATGAAGAAATTAAAACAACTGGTGGCGATCAAACTGTCACAGAACAAAAAATCACCATTAATGATGTGGCTCCACGTTCATTTGGACCAGCCGTTTATTTCACACAATCTAATGGTGAAAACGAATTCTTAATTGATAACTTAGTTAAAGAAGGACAAAAGATGGGTGAAAAAGTTGAAAAAACTTATTACACATCAGTTGCTAATCAAAGAGCTATTGTATTCCAAGTTTACGAAAGTCGTTCATTAAACGACACAGTAAAACCATGTTTTAAACCTGATCCAGAAAATCCAATCGAATACATTCCTCAAGATACACCTGCTGAAGATGAAGTTAAAAAATTAGGTGAATTAAAATTAGACTTAAATGGTTCAGATCCCAGAGGCACTGCTGTTTATGTAGAATTTACAGTAAGAGCTGCTGGTATTATGATTAAAGCCACTTCTTCTACTGATATGAGCCTTACTAATTTATTAGAAATCACATTTGATGGTGGCGTTGATGCTGATGCATTAAAAGAAGAATTACAACAATATACAGTTTTAGCTGAATAAAAACAGGCGATAGGCTTGCGCCTATCGTCTTTATTTATAAAGAAGGAGATGATTGAAATGCCAAGAGTTAATTTTTATGAAATACTTGATGATTTAAGTATTGATCAAAAAAATTTAAAAGTGATTAATCAATCTATTAACGGTTGGTATAATAATTTAAATACAAAATATCATAAAACAACAAATATAGCTATTAAAAATCAAATTAAATCACAAATGGATTTAAAACCAGAAATGGAAAAAGTGATGAATGATACAAAGCTTAGAATGCAGGAAGCTAATGAATATAAAGAAAAAATGAAAAAACAGGTTGAAAATATAGCTATTGTTTTAAGTAATGAAGATACAAAATCATTTCCTGTTACAAATGCTTTTATTGGTAATATTGTAAAGAAATATGGCTTAAAACGTATGGAAGTTGTAGCTATATTTAAAAGACATCATGGTGAAGAAGTGAATAGTAAGAATGATTATTTTGATAAGAACTTCTTAAAGACACAAATTGATGAAATCAATATTTGGATAAATGAAATCAATAAACCTGAGGTTGCGAAAAAGTATCCATGGATACCAGAAAATAAACAAATTAATAATTTATATGATTTAATGGCTTGTTATAATCATCAACCTAATATGAATTATGCTTCTAAATCTACGGACGAATTATATGCTATAGCAAATGCTGGTGATAAAGAATATTCAATGAAAACATCTTTATTAGAAGGTCAAAAATTATTTTCTAAAGCTAAGATAGATGCTTTTAGTAGTGATGAAAATAGAAGAAAGTATAATAATTCATTAAATCTTATGTCATTAGACTCATTTTTTGCTATTGCTAATAATGTGCCTGATAGTATGAAAAAAGATGAAATCTTTGCTGAAGCTGCAATTAAAAAGATACAAACAAAATTTCCTGATTATAATCTAGCTTTAGCTATATATAATCAAAAACTAGGACTAATAAGAGATCCTTATGAAGCCAAAAAATCATCTATATTAGTCTATTGTGGTCATTGTCATACATCTACACCGTTTGCATCAGCAAGTGCTGCGATGAATAGTCAATGCCCTGTGTGTGGAAAACCATTTTATAAAAAATGTCCAAGTTGTGGTAAGTTGATTCCTTCTTCTTCAAAGATATGTTCAAACTGTCATTTGGATTTAATAGAATATCAAAACTTTGATCATTATTATCATCAGGCTTCAATAGCTATGCAAAACCTAAATCTTAATGAAGCTAAATTATATATTAATAAAGCCAAAATAGCCAATCCAAAAAGTAGTCAGATTATACAACTAGAAAACAATCTTACATCATTACAAAAACAATATGATGCACCTTTAAAACAACTACAAAATTACATGAATAATCATGAATATCTAACAGCTAATCAATATATAAATAATCTCAAGAAACAATATCCAAAGCTAAATCTAGATTATCAACAAAAAACAGCTCAAACAGCTATTAATAATGCTAAGGTGATGTTTAATCAAAAAGGGACTAATACATATGAAACTGCTAATAACTGTGTTAGAATTTTACGTATGATTAAAGACTTTCCAGAAGCGAAAGCATATTTAGATAAGGTGTCTCCAAGACCAGTGAGTGTTTTAAATAGCAGCGTTAATCAACAAGGAGTTTCATTAAATTGGAATGCGTCACAAGATATTGGTGTCACTTATGTGCTTGTAAGAAATTCTCAGCATCGACCTATGAATATAAGTGATGGTTTTGTGATAGAAGAAACCGATACGAGATTTAGCTTTTTAGATAGAGGTATTGAATCAGGGTTAACCTATTATTATGCGTTGTTTGTTAAACGTGGAGATAATTATTCTACACCTGCAACGACTTCAATAACGCTTTATAATGAGATTGATAAAAATACTTTAAATTATATGATTGATGGTCAAAATATTAGATTTCAATGGACATTACCAAAGCATGCTTTAGGTATTAGAATTTTAAGATGTCAAGGTGGAAGTGTGGATATAAATCCTAATGCCAATACCATATGTGTAGCTACTAAGGCATCAAATAGTTTTATTGACAATCAAATCGAAAAAGGCAAAATGTATCAATATCGATTTCAAGTAATATATCAAGCTAGTGGAAGAGAAGTATGTACCAATGGTATTGTTTGTGATGTTCTTAATGAAGAAATTCCAAAACCATCAACAATCACTCAGGCTAAATATGATGAAACTTTAAACAAAATCATATTCCATATTCAATCATCTACTACAAAATCTTATAAAATACAAGTAATCAATTTAGAAAAACCATTTGGACATATCAATGATACGATTGATGTTTCACAAATCCCTCAATACGGAAAAATAGTTGCTATTGGTGAAACCACAAACACACAACTTAACATGAGTGCATTAAAAAATACAAATTACTACTTTGGTATTATCACTATTGTAGGAAACAAAGCAATACTAGGAAACACATCTCATATATCCACAACAGCACATCTTGATATAGATAAAACCAAAACAAAAATCATCAATAAACGTTTACACATTCATTTAAATGAACCAATTGCTACAAATGTAACCAATATTTTCTATGCTTGTAAAGTCAAACAAACATCCAATAGTAAACCGCCTTATTTAACGGTTAACGATATCAATGAAATGCGTCAAATGACAATCACCCAATATCAAAAACAACATAGTATCATCATCGATGCAATTCCTGAACGAGAACTCTATATAACAGTGATTGCTCAAATGAATGATAATGGTAAAACATATTATGGTGAACCTGCGAAGTTATATATTAACAACAATAAAAAAGCAACACTTATTTATGATATTGGTTGGCAAGGTACATTTAAAAAGAAACGTACAGGTGCGACCTTACGTATTTCCAATAAAGGTCGTCCATTAAAACATATAGATGATTGGCCAATTTTATATTTGGTTGCTAGAACAGATGGTCGTATACCAAAACAATATAAAGTTAAAGGAGCTGTAGTTGTAGCTAGAGTTGATGAACGATCTTATACGAATCATTCTTTGAAAATAAATGATTCAGGAGATTTTCTATATATAACTTTTGATGTTCCAAATAATATTCCATCAAAAGCATCTTTAAGATTATTCTTAGATGAATATGATGCTGATGAATTTGAATTACAACCTATCAATGAAAAGACATTAATGGTACCTTAAAGGAGATGAGATAAAATGGCAAGAGACAATTTTTATGAAATGCTTAAGGATTTAAGCCCTTATGAACAAGATCCTGCAAAGATTCAAACAATTATTAATCAATGGTATCAACAAATTAGTAATCGATTAAATCTTGAAAATGATCCTATAAAAAAACAAGCACTTAGTACTCAAGCATCTTTAAAACAAGAAATGGATAGCATTTTATTGAATCCTGGATTAAGAGTAAAGGAAGCTAATGCCTATATTAGAAATAAAAAGATAGAACTTGATAGTTTAGCTGTTGTTATGAGTGATGGAAAACCTTATATGATGCCTATTTCTAGTAGTAGAACACAAAAATTAGCTAGTAAGTTTAGTTTGACACAATCAGATGTTAATGTTATTTTTGAAAGTCATAATTTTAAAGTACAACAAACCCATAAAGTTAATTTTGATCAATATTTTATTCATGATATGGATGAAATTAATCAATATATAAAAAATAATCAATATCCATGGCTTACAAAAACAATCACTAATTTATATGAATTATTAGCTTGTTATAATAAACAACCACAAATAGATTATTCTACTTATTCTACCGATGATTTATATATGATTGCTTCAAAGGGTAATGATGAGCTATTTAAGAAAGCTAAGACTATTTTTAGTAGTGAAGAAAATAGAATTAAATATGATAATTCATTAAAACTATTAGAACTCAATTCATTTTTAAATACTGCTAATCAGGTTCCTTATGCTATGAAAAAAGATGAAAACTATGCAGAGACTGTCATCGCAAAGATTCAAACAAGATTTCCTGATTATGATTTAGCTTTAGCTATTTATAATCATCAATTAAACTTATTATCAGATCCTTATGAACCAGAAAAAGCCTTAATACATGTAAGTTGTGGTAATTGTCAAGCATCTATGACTTATCCATCTGAGAGCATTGCAATTAAAGAAAAATGTCCTGTTTGTGGAGAGCCTTTTTATAAGAAATGTCCTAGTTGCGGTAAGATTATAGCTTCATCATTAAGAAAGTGTTCTTATTGTGACATGGATTTAATGGAATATCAAAAATTTGATATTTATTATGATTTAGCTATGGAAGCAATTCAAAATCAGGATATTCATGAAGCTAATCTTTATATCAATAAAGCTAAAAACGCTAATCCTAAAAGTAATCAATTGGTAAAGCTAGATAATAATTTAAAAGCTATGCTTAAAATATATGATGAGCCATTAAAAAAACTACAAAACTATATAGATCATCACGAATACTTCAAAGCTCAAGATTATATCATGCAACTACAAACTCAATATCCTAAGCTAAATCTAACATCACAACAAAGCTCTATCCAATCAGCAATTAATCGTGCTCAACAAATGTTTAACCAAAAAGGAACAAATCAATATGAAGCAGCCAATCGCTGTATAGATATACTAAAGGAAGTCAATGATTTTTTAGATGCTAAAGAATACATTAATAAAGTACCTCCTAGAGTAAGCAATGTATTTAATAAAAGTATGACAAGTCAAGGTGTTCAATTAAATTGGAGTGCATCCTTAGATAAAGGTGTTTCTTATGTATTAGTAAGAAATACCCAACATATGCCTAATCATGATCATGATGGCGAAGTTTTGTTAGAAGCTGAGAATCAACTGCAATATTTGGATAATCGAGTAGAATCTGGATTAACATATAACTATGCATTATTTGTTAAAAGAGAAGGAACAATATCTTCTCCTCTAACAACATCATTAACATTATATACTGAAATATCACAAGCAACTTTTAATTATTTCTTAGATAATCATAAAGTAACCTTTAATTGGACCTTACCTAAGAATGCGCTAGGTATAAGAATATTAAGAAGCAGAAATCATCAAGTGGATAATCAACCAACATCTAATACAATTTGTTTAGTCAACAAAGCTTATAATAGTTATTCTGATACAGTTGAAACAGGCATACCTTATCAATATCGATTCCAGGTTATTTATCAAACCAATGGCAAAGAAATGTGCACTAATGGTCTTATTCAAGATATCATTTATGAAGACATTCCTTCTCCAACAACCATAACGAATGTTAAATATGATGATAATACAAGAAAAATAACCATGATGATTCAATCATCTACAACTAAACCATATAAGGTACAAGTTATTAATCTTGAACATCCTTTTGGTGAAGTGAATGAAATCATTAATGCATCATCTATTAATAAATATGGAAAAATTGTCGCTATCGGTGATAGTCATCAAAGACAATTAGAAATGATTGGTTTAAGAAATGTAGGTTATCAACTTGGTATTGTAACTATCGCAGGAAGTAAAGCAGTATTAGGAAATGTAGTTCATGTTTCAACATTTGATCGTTGTGAAATTAATAAAACACTTACAAAAATCTTTCATGCAGGTTTAAGTATACATATGGTTGAACCGATAGCTAGTAATATTACAAGTTTTTATTATGCATGCAATGTTAAGGATACCTCAAGTCATAAACCGCCATATTTAACAGTAGATGATTTAGATATGATGGATAAAGTAACCATTAATCAATACAATCAAAGACATAACATTGTTATTAGTTCTGTTCCCGAAAAAGAACTCTATATTACAGTTATAGGTGAAATCAATGAAAATGGTCAAACATACTATACTTCACCCGCAAAACTATATATCAACAATAGTCCGAAAACCAAACTTCAATATTCTATAGAATGGAAAGGAACATTTAAGAAAAAACGAACTGATGCTATTTTACATATTCAATCTAATGATGTTTTATTAGATGATTATGGAGCTTGGCCAAATCTCTATTTGGTTGCTAGAAATGATGGACGTATTCCAAAGTAAAGAAATGTAAGAGGTACGATTGTTATCGCAAAATTAGATGAGAATTCACGAATAGATAATAGAATTAGAATGTCTAATGGTGGTCATTCTATGGAGATTATGTTTGATGTTCCTGATAGTGTGCCATCTAAAGCAGCGATAAGATTGTTTTTAGATGATCTTGATGAAGATGATTTTGAATTAGAAGCTGTTAATGAAAAGAATTTAATAGTACCTTAGGAGGATAGAAAATGAATGAAATAAGATGCCCTTATTGTTTTGAAACAATCACAACGAAAACAGCTCATTTTGAATGTTCTAATTGTGGTGAAATACTAAAGATGCCTTTTAACATTAAAGCAGGAAAATTACCTAAATGTCCAAAATGTAAAGGCACAGGTATTAAAAGAATTATCTTAAAATGCAATAATTGTGAACATGAATTGCCTAATGATATTTTTCAATATAAAAAATATATTCCATTTTCTATCGTTGGATTATCAGGATCAGGAAAAACAAATTATATTACAACCATGATTCAAGAATTAAAAACAAGTCGTTGTGGTTTTGATGTATCAGCAATGAATAGTGAAACAAATAATCGCTTTAAAGAAGAAAAGAAAAGCATCTATGATGATTTAAGACCTTCAGAAAGTACGAATAGTGGAGAGATTATTCCTTATCAATGGCGTGTTAGAAAAAGTGGTAATGGAAATAATTTAGATTCTTATTGTATGACGATATTTGATGGTGCTGGTGAAGATCAAAAGAAAGTAATGGATAGTGATGAAACTAATTATATTGCTTCATCTAAATATATTATTTTCCTTATTGATCCAATGTCTCTATCTCGTGTTAAAAATAGTATTAAAGATCAAAATATTATTGAGTGGTCATCTTCGGACAATCAATTAAATGGAGATAACGATGATGATGATTCTACTAACCTTGCACAAGACATTGCGACATTTATACGTCAAAGTAAGGAAATCAAAGTTAATAAAAAAATAGATATACCAGTAGCGATATGTTTTACAAAAATTGATATTATATTAGATCAATTTGGTCAATCCCAAATTACAAAACCTAGTCCACACGCTAAAGCTAAACAATTTAAAACAAGTGATGCCAATCTTGTTGATGAAGAAATTAGAGAGTATTTAGAAGATATTGGTGAAGGAGCTTTCTTAGATGCCATTGAAAATAATTTTACTAATGTAAGATTCTTTGGTGTTAGTAGTTATGGAAATGTACCTTTAGGACATTTGCAGTTAAATACAGTTGAACCTCATAGAGTATTAGATCCACTAATGTGGATATTCTCACAAGAAAAAATAATAGGGAAAGGGTGATAATATGTTTAATCAAATCATATATACAAGATGTAAACCAGGAAGAAACATTGAAAATCTTGGCGAAGAAGATCATAATGATGGTTATAAAATACGTTCTTTTAGTAAAGAAATTTATGATGTTTTAGATGATAATGAAATACAATTATTATCCAAACAATACATCAAATTAAAAAATGAATCCAAAACAGGCTCTAAACAAGGTCTTATAGATTCTTTTGAATATATACCATTACATCATGTTTCAGCCTTTGCATATCAGCATCCTCGTAAACCCGATGAAGAGAAAAGACCTGGAAACTTTATTAAACACTACTTTGTAGGAAATATAGACAATTATCCAATAACCTATATGAATAAAGAACTTTACACCTACACACAACTACCTGCAAACCACTACTATGAAGAAAACGAAACAAGTGAATTCCTGCCAAACGTAGAATTAACTTCTTCTTTACCTTTTACAATAGATGAAATCCAATCATTCTATCAACAACATAGTGAGATCATCAATAAAGCTATAAGCTTTATCATTGCTCAACAATATAGTGAAGACAAAAAAATCTTAATCATCAAAGATGATAGTGAGCATGTTCTAAAGTGGATTGCATGTATTACTTGTGCTTTACCTTTAGAATTAAGTAAAAAAATATCATTTTCTACAAACGCTAATATCGAAAAAAGCAATCCAAGCAGCTTTCAATATTGTTTAGATCAAGGCAACCACTATGTCAAATATAATAACAATCCCGATTTATCAAAACACTATCTATTTGATATTATAGGTATATCTCCACTATCACCATCATCAACAAGTTTTAAATCAATGGCTAATTCTCCATTTGTCATAATTGATGCTTCTACAAACGAAACAGACTTTGAAATTGAAATAAACGAAAACTATTTATCTTATGCATGTCAATATAATTTAAAAGACTTTAATGAAATATTAAAATACTTTAATCATTATGATTTTAAAGATATTTATGAAGTTTATGAAATCTATCAACATTTATTTAAGGAAGAAAGTATTAAACAATGTGATTATGATTCACTTGTAAAGTACATTCAGCTGGTTCAAAAATATATGATTGTTGGATCGATGTTAGAAAAAAATTTAAGTGTAGAAGTATATAAAGCTTATTCTAAATGGTATCAGGAAGATATGAACAATCAATATCAATTATTATCTTATATTTATCAAACCAGTTTAACTTCTCAAAACATTTCATATCAACAAAAAGTTCTACAAATGATATGTCAATATGTCGATATTACTATGGATTATACAAAAATAGTTGTTCATAATGTTAAGACTTTATGGAATTTTATACAAAAAGATGCCTCTTTATATCAAACAATAGGTGATTATTATTTTAATGAAAGTCAAATAACTAGTTATATTCAAGGTTTAACAGATATTGATGAAGAAATAGCTGTTGATGTTGGTATGGTGATGATTGATTTGTTTAATGATTATTTACAAGGTATTGGTTTAAATAAAGTATTATTGGATAATCATCAAGATTGGACAAATTATTTATATAATTTATATGTATTGGTTTTAAGTGAAGGTTTACCAAGTGATGCAACTCATCTGGTTAGTGGTTATGATGAAGAAGTTATGAATTTATTAACCATGAAATTCTCTAAAAATAAAGGTTCTAAAGCACCAGTTACAAAAAATTGGATATATCTTTATGGTAGTACAATTAATATGGATGATTTATATCATCAATGTGAAAGTATGCTGAAATCAGGAGTTCATAGTGATGCCGTTGAATTACTTATTACTACCTATATGGAAAAACAACAACAGACAAATCAAGAGTTATTGAAATCGTTTAAGTTATTATTTGATTATTTAGATAATGATAAATCTGTTGGTGATACTTTTTTTGAAAAATATATGGAAATTGTAAATCAAAGTAAAAATAAATATAAAGAAACTATAGCTTTATTAAATTTTGTAAGAAAAGAAGAATTTCCTCAAAGCATTCAAAGAAACTTAGCAATCAAAGTAGATAATATGTTACCAATTATAAGTGAATCTCATAGCGATGAACAATTTATAAGAGATTACTATGAATGGTGTAAACCATTAAAAGAAATAGGACAGAATACTTTAAAAGCTTTGTATGGTCTAGATGTAAAAGATGTACGCGCTTCAAATTTAGATAAATTTATAGCTAAAGTATCTAACCATCAATTATCTATTAAAGCTAATGAAAAAGCTTATTTAGACTTATATATTCAAAACATTGCTAAACTGATAGAAAGCCCTGATACACTAAACGATGCATTAAACATGTTTCAAGTGGATGATGCTATAAAAGCATATATGTTAGAACAATATTTCGCAATTATCGCAAAACGTACAAAAAAAGATATGTATGCTTTGCATACATTAGCATCTTATTATGTCATATCAACATATGATAAAGATATGACAAACTATGCTTCTAGTCAAGGTAAACTAATCTTAGCTGAGCATTTTAATAAAGAGGTATGGATAGATTATTTAGATCATATTAAAAACGAAAAGATGAAAAATAAAATCATAGAATTATATCATGAAATTAGTCAATTAAATGATAGTATAAAACCAACGGATAAATTAAGAAAAGGATTTAAAAAATTATTTGGTAAAAAATAAAGAAGGAGGAGAACGTTATGGATAATGTTGATTATATTATTAATAAATTAAAAAACCATGTTGAACATGTACATCTAGAACGTTCTCCTATTCCTTTTGAAAAACTATTTAAACAGGTTCTTTCAAAAGAACCACGCTTAATATTTTATATCTATTCTTATAATGTAAGTAGTGTTTCTTTAAAATATGATATTGATTTTAAATATAATAAAGATTTACCAGATTCAATTGATGATATTATTATAGATAATGGTACATTCTCAGTATTAGATTATCATGTGATAAGGCCATTGAAATTAAGAATGATTACTTTAAATGTAGAAGATTTATATCAACGTCTAGAATCTGATTTTGGTGAATATTCAGGAAGATATGAAGGATTATATGCTTATCAAGCGAATAGTTGTTCCATGAAACAGTTTACTGCATATGAAGCAGTAACTGTAACATTTTCATATGTATTATCATTAGAACGTTTAGTTGTAGCGCAAAAAGCTGCAAGAAAAAAAGCCAATGAAATTGCTTATGAATTAACTAGAAATGTAACGATGCCACCAGCAATCAAAGTATATCTTGCGATGTCTTATCTGCATCAAAATGTGACTTATGATTATGAAGCGTTTGAAGCAGTTACAAAAGATTCTTATCGTATTGTAGAATATCCATTTTCACAAATTGCTTATGGACCTTTCTTAGAAAATAAAGCTGTTTGTGTAGGTATTTCACATGCTTTTAAGTATTTGATGGATGCTTTTAATATTGAATGTGATGTTATATGTGGTAATGTTGGTGGTAGTGGAAAAGTTGATCATGCCTGGAATTTAGTTAAGATTAATCGTCAGTATTTTCATGTGGATGTGACTTATAATATTGGTGAAGGTATGAGTATTCATAGTTTTATGAAAGATGATAAACATATGAAGGAATATCAATGGAATCATGATAAATATCCTAGAGCTATTGGTATTCATTATAATTATGATTTTATTGAGGATTGGTTGGAAGATCATGGGCAAGAATTAATAGATGCTGGTATAGATGTTCAATATATCTATCCAAATATTATTGAAAAAGGAGATTAACAACGGCAGATAAAAAAGTATCTAAAGAAGAAATGGATAAAATGATTGATGAACAAAAAGAAAAATATGATTACGATAGTATGAGTGATGAAAAGAAAGAAAAATTTGATAAACAGGAAGAAGAGTTAAGGCAAGAATATCAGGAAGGTTATGGCGATAGTGATGCAAATGATGACGAATATAAAGAAGAAAAAGAAAGAGATATCACCAAAGAAAGAGAAGCTTCTGATGATGAAGAATTAGAACAGGAAGACGAAGAAAAAGATGATGAGGATATGATACGATAGGAGAACAATCATGGCAGATAAAAAATATACAAAAGAGGAATTGGATCAAATAGAAAATAACTTAAAGAAACAACGAAATTATGATGAAATGAGTGACGAAGATAAAGCTAAGTTTGATGAGGTTATGGAAGATAAAAGAAAAGAATATCAAGAAGGGTACAGTGATAGTGATAAAAAAGATACCACTGATACTACCGATGATGATAAAAAAGATGATGCGCCTTATAAAGAAGAACTTCAAAGAGAACGAAAAAAAGAAGAAAAACCAGAAGATGAACATGAAAAAGAAGATGATGATGAACATTATCTTTAATTAAGGAGAATATGAATAAGAAAGAATACAACGCATTTATACAAAACAAAAAAGAAATGATGCACTATGATGAAATGAGTGACGAAGATAAATTAAAATTTGATGAAGATAATGAACAAATAGAATATACTGATAGTAAACATGAAGAGGATTATATTAACGAAGAAGATTTGAAAATAGATGATGCTCTGTAGAGGAGGGAGAATATGCCTAATATATCAGATTACAAAGGGGAACAAAGAAGAAATATTAGAGGTAATACACAAAGAAGTATAGATAAGAAAGAAGAAAAAGCTAAACAATTATTAATGACTAAACAAAGAACGGAAGGATTGAAGGATTCTTTAAAACTTTTGGATGTTTTTATTAATAATCGTCATATGGATATGCTTCAACCTGCGACTTTTGGTGATTTATATAAGAGTGAGGTATGTATATTAGATAATCATAAAAAGAATCGTTTAAAGAATATAGCGATTTATCATATGACAAAGATTATGTATAATCAGGATGAAGATAATTTTGAAAAATTGGTGAGTGTTTATTCTGCTATATATACTTTAGGTGGTATTGTTGGGATGATTCTTCAAAGTGATGGTAAGTATATTTCTTTCTATGTTTGTGTGAATAATGAGAATAATGAATTGGTTGCTGGAAATTTGTTGAGTAGTAATTTTAAGGGATAATTTCCAGGGTGTGAGTTGAATAAATTAGATTATGATGAAAAGGAAGATTTGTTGGATTCTTTTTCGATTGATTTGATGAATAAACCTAATGCAACCGTTAAATCTGTAAGTATGATTCCTGGTAGAAGAGAAGAGGAACAACAAAAAGGACGTATTTTTACGTCACAAGGGTTTGAAAAGTTCATTGATACAATGAATGGTAAGAAATATACATTGATTGTATTAGCTCAAAAAGTATCGGGTGAAGCCATGGATTTAGCGAAGAGTGGTTTTGAAGATATTTATACTTCTTTGTCACCATATGCAAAGGAACAAGCAAGCTATGGTGAAAGTGAAACAGATAGTATTAACTATACGATTTCTAATGGTATTAGTCATTCAACAGGGCAGTCTATTTCTAATTCTTATGGTACCAATCATAATCATAGTATCGCTAAAGGAAAAGGTAAAAATAGTGGAACATCTTCTTCATGGTTAGGATTAGGTTTTTCTAATGGTTCTTCATGGTCTTCAACGATAGCTGATAGTGATGGTACAAGTCAAAATAAAAGTACTGGTACAAGTATTACTGAAGGTGATAGTTCTAGTGAATCAGAAGCGATGGGACGTACTACAGGGGTTACACGTACTGTTTCAGTTACAAGAGATAATAAGGCAGTTGTAGATATGTTAGAAAAGCTTGATGCGATGATTAAACGTATAGAATCTAATCAATTATTTGGTATGTGGAATGCATCAAGTTATATTATTAGTGAAGATAATGCAACAGCATCTATTGGTGTTTCAACGTTATTATCATTGCTTTCAGGGGATAATAAGGTATCATCACAAGCTTATATTAATGAATGGGATAAAAATAAGAATAATGGTATTAATGAAAGAAATAAGGTATTAGATTATTTAGGCAATCTTTATCATCCAGAAATAAGTTTAGAAATGTTTAAACTAGATGATACAGGAAATATGATACCAATGGTCAATGAAGATGGTAAAAATATCCCACCCCAAATATTAACACCAGGTATTATGGTATCAGGCAGAGAAATACCAATTATGTTAGGTCTTCCGAATCGTTCTGTACCAGGTGTAGTGGTTGATAGCATGGCTGAATTTGGTAGAAATATTCCTGAAACATGGCGTAAAAATGTGAAGCAACCGATTCCTTTTGGTAATGTTTTTCATATGGGTGCCATTGAAAATACATCGACAATTTTAGATCTTAATGCTTTTTCATCACATACATTTATTTGTGGAGCATCAGGATCAGGTAAAAGTAATACAACGTATAATTTATTATATGAAATGATTAAAAGAAAGATTCCTTTTTTGGTTATTGAACCAGCAAAGGGTGAATATAAGATAGAATTTGAAGCATTAAAAGGTGTGAATATCTTTGTAGCAGATGATAATAGTTATCGAAAACTTCAAATGAATCCATTTGAATTTAATCCACGTATTCATATTAGAGAACATTTAGATAGATTGAGTTCTACAGTATGTGCTTGTTGGCCATTATATGGTGCAATGCCAGGATTACTAAAACAAGCTTTTGAAAAGGTTTATATTGATCATGGTTGGGATTTGGAGTATTCGATGCGTATTATTGATAAGGGTAGTAAGTATCCTACGTTTAAGGATTTAGAGAAGGCTCTTAATCAGATTATTGATGAATCGCCTTATTCTAAGCAATCTAAAGGAGATTATAAAGGGGCTTTATTGAATCGTATATCATCTTTGAATAATGGTTTTGAGGGTCAGATATTTGGTAGTTCTATAGGTATTAGTGATAAGACATTATTTGATGGCAATACTATTATTGATTTAAGTAGTATTGGTTCTGAAGAAACAAAATCATTGATTATGGGTATTCTTATTATTCGTTTACAGGAATATCGTAAAGCTACTCGTAAGAATCCAAATTCTTCTTTACAACATATTACCGTCTTAGAAGAAGCACATAATATTTTAAAACGTTGTTCACAAGATACCAATGTTGAATCGGGAAATGTTCAAGGGCAATCAGTAAAGATGCTTTGTGGTTGTATTGCGGAGATGCGTTCCTTTGGTGAAGGCTTTATGATTATTGATCAATCACCATCTGCAATAGATGAAACAGCAATCAAGAATACTGCTATTAAGATAGTTATGAGATTACCTAATAAAGATGATTGTGAAACTATGGGTGCTGCGTTAAGTTTGGATGAAGACCAAACAAAAGAATTGAGTCGTTTAGATGTTGGTGTTGCAGCTATTTATCATGTTGGATGGACAAATACTTTGTTAGCTAAGATGGGTCAAATATGGGATAAAAGTGTTCTAGGTACAGCTAACCATATACCATTTGAACGTAATCATTATATGCGTGTTAAAGGTGCTATTGTACAGTATTTATATAATCGTATATGTGAAAAAGATTATTATGAATTAAAAAATGATACGATTGATCTTATTAAAGAAATAACATCACCAGGTCAAATGAATGTATTACCAAATGATAAAATACAAGAAATTATCTTAGATGTATCTGTTTTCTTTGAAAACAATGAAACTCTTATTAACGAATCTAATCATCCACGTATTAAAGGTGAATATCGAGAATTCATGTTTAACTTTTTAAGATTATCCAGCGTCTTTAAAACAGTAGAGCTTAGAGGTGTGAGTGATAAAGCCAAAGGCTTTGATGAAAAACCAACTCAAAAAGAAATCAATGCTACATTAAAATGGGCTACTGAACTTAAGAAAGTCATTGGGCAATATCTTATTATGCCTACAGTTGTTGATCCATTAAGCAACTATACATGGCCAGCTAAAGCTGAACAAGCTGAATTATTTAATGATATTTTTCATGATTTAATTTTATCTTATGCACAAACCTATTGGATCGATAAAGATAGTGAAAAATATTATACTGCTTTAGATATATTACAAACTAAGAAATTTTTTAAATAGGTGAAATATGAATCATATAGAAAATATAGAAGATGATATTGATACAAAAGAAAACGAAGATCATTTTAAATCAACTTATCATCTAAAAGAAAATTATGAATATGAAAAGAATGGTTATCATTATGAAACAGATAAGCAAGGAAGAATTAAAGAAGCATCAGGCTCTTTATATTTAGGAGAAGGTAAACGTTATGGTAATCATCAATTAGAAGCAGGTGGTGATGATCGTCAAGAACATGATGATGGTGGTCATCTTATTGGTAGTCGTTTTAATGGTTCAGGTAAGATTGATAATGTTGTGGCAATGGATAGTGATTTGAATCGTAAAGAGTATAAAGCTTTAGAGGATAGTTGGGCTAAAGAGTTGGAAAAAGGGAATAAAGTAGAAGTGGATATAAAGACACATTATAAGGGTGATAGTGAAAGGCCAGATCGTTTTAGAATTAGTTATACGATAGAGGATCAAGATGGGAATAAACAATATTATTCGAAGACGTTTAGAAATGGAGGATAGGTTATGGCTATTATTAAAGAAGATAAAGAGAAGATGAATCAGTTTTATAAGAATTTGGCTTTTTATGTGAATAATGCTTTACCAGAGCATTGGTATCATGTGATTATTGGTTCGTTTTATTATATGGTTGATGATAATCTAATGGATAGTTATCAAATTTATTATCAGATGAAGCGTGGGGATGATTATTTGAATTTGTTGGAGGAGTTTTGGAATGGTGTTGATGATGGTAGAGAGGATGCGTTGGATGAAGTGAGTTTGTTGCTTTCGGATATGCATGATTATTGTAAGGATTGTGGTGATGATTATACAGAGATGACGTTTGATTTTAAGGTTAATGGGGAATATAGTGTTGATTATAGTTATGATGAAATAGCATTTGATAGTACTTACTTGGATCTTTGGCAAGCTAATCATTTTGAATATTAGGAGATATTATGGCTAAACAAGATAATGTAAATATGATGATTTATTCTATTACCAATAAGCAAAGTGTTTTTCAAATCTATAAATCAACCATATCCTTTGAAAAACTTATTACTCAAACCTTAGCTCAAGAACCTCGATTACTATTTTATATCGGTTCTTACTCTGTACAAATTCATAAAAACAGTGCATTCAGTCTTACTTCAGACTTTGATGTCACAATGACTTACAATGAATCTGCACCCGATAATATAGATCAAATCATCATTGATGATGGTCAATATACCTTAAAAAACTACACATCCTTAGTCTATCCTGAAACATTTTACTTTGTAACTGATGATCCTCAAGACCTTACACAACGTATTCACAATTCCTATAATGACATTATGACCAAATATGAAGGCATCTATGGCTTATCTACACAATATTATACTTTTGATAAAATATCTCAAAAAGCAGCATTAACTGCTACCTTCAACTATTGTATGCCTATTCCTCAGCTCAATCAAAAAATACGCCAAGCCGAATTTAAAGCAAATAACATTATTAAAGACTTATCTAGAGGCTTAAACCTATTACCATTTATTAAAATATATTTAGCTTTTACCTATCTCCAACAAAATACTTCTTATGATCATCGTGGTTATAATAACTTACTTGCAGATTTAGAATCATGTAAATTAGACCCAGCACCTCATATTTCTTATGGTCCATTAGTAGAAAATAGAGGAATTTGTTCGGGTATTGCTTATGCTTATAAGAAATTAATGGAATCGTTTAATATTGAATGTATGGTTGTTCATGGTGAATTAGATGAAGATGGTTCAATGTTACATGCATGGAATTTAGTTAAGATTAATAATCAATATTATCATGTTGATGCAACTCGTGGTATTGAACAAGGTGTTTGTTTTCAAAATTTTATGAAATGTGATAGTCAAATGAAAGGTTATCGATGGGATCAAAGTATTGTACCAGCAGCTACTGGTAGACATTTTAGTTATGATTTTATAGAAGATTGGTTGATTGATCATGGTGAAGATTTAGTTGATGCAGGTATTGATAGTCGCTATGTTTTCCCTGATTTTATAGAGTAGGTGAGATGATGAGTGTTTATGGTATTGATTTAGGTACAACTTATAGTTGTATCGCAAAATTAGATAATTATGGTAATCCTATCGTTATTCATAATAATGATGATGGAACAGATACTTTAGCTTCAGCGATTTATTTTGAGAATAGTCAAAATATTATTGTTGGTGAAGTTGCGAAAGAGTATGCAGAGACTGATGGCGTTAATGTGGTACAATTTATTAAAAGAGAGATTGGTAAAGATCTACCACCTCATTGTATTCATGGTAAAAGCTATACACCAACTGTTTTATCAGCTTACATTTTAAAACGTTTAAAAGAAATGGCAGAACAACAAGGTGAAAACGTTAAAGATGTTGTTATAACGATACCAGCTTATTTTGGTTTTAAAGAAAGAAATCAAACATTAAATGCTGGTGAAATGGCTGGGTTAAATGTTTTGAATTTGATTAATGAGCCAACTGCAGCTGCTTTGAATTATTGTTATAGATTGTATCAAGAAGATATGAATGTATTGGTTTATGATTTAGGTGGTGGGACTTTTGATGTTTCATTAGTGCATATGGCTTTAAATGATCATCGCCAGATGGAAATTATAACAACAGGTGGTAATGATCAATTAGGTGGTAAAGATTGGGATGATAAGCTTTTTGAGATTATTCAGGAACATGTGATGGCAGAAGTTGGTTATATATCTCAGTTGGATGTTGATGATATTCAAGCTATTCGTGCTAAAGTAGAAATAGCTAAGAAAAAATTATCTTCAGCTATAAAAACAGACATTAGACTAAGAATCCAAGGTCAAATGATTAAAGTAACGATTACTAGACAAGAATTTGAAGAAGCTACCAAAGCTCTAGTTAATCAAACTATGACTTATGTAGATAATACCTTAGCTAAAGCCAAAGATATTAAAATCGATAAAGTACTACTTGTAGGTGGATCTACTTACATGCCAATGATTAAAAACGCAGTAGAAAAACGATTCCCAGGTATTGTCCAACAAGAAGACCCTGATAGAGCTGTAGCTAAAGGTGCTGCTATATATGCCAATATGATGAAACAAGAACAAACAGCTACAAAACAATCTTTCCATTTCTTTAAGAAAAAAAGCAATGATGAAATCTCTGCAACAGTAGATATGATTGTTAATGACGTATCACCAAGATCATTTGGTATAGGTGTGAATTATCCTGAAGGTTATCGTATTGATAATATTGTTAAAGAAGGTCAGGAAATGAACAAAGTTTATGAAAGATATTATGCAACTATATATGATAATCAAACAGGCATGCGTTTTCAAGTATTTGAAAACCGTTCATTAGATGATAAAACATTTCCTTGTTGTTTCATTGGTTCAAATGGTCAAGATATTCCTGTATATACAGATCCTGCTTTAGAAGTCAAAAAACTTGGTGATTTTAGTATGTCATTAAATGGCAAAGATCCTAAAGGGACCAATGTTAAATGTGAATTTATAGTTAAAGCATCAGGTATCTATATAACAGTTACATCAGTTACTGACAAACATTATTCAACAGATGCCTTTATAACTTATGAAAACAGTTATAGTGCCTCTGATATTAAGAAAACGCAAAAAGAAATAGACAGTATAACAGTGATGAGTGATTAGATTCTTGAATATTCTTCCATGAATAAAATTCAATAATGAATAGAAGCTTGTTATAATATGGAAAAGAAAGGTGGTATATATGAGTAAAAAAGTTGGTATTGATTTAGGAACAACCTTTTGTGCCGTAGCGATATATAATGAATCAACAAAACAACCAGAAATCGTCAAAAATAGATTTGGTAATAAAATTACACCTTCAGTGATACAAATCTGTGATGATGGAGAAATAATTATTGGTGATGAAGCAAAAGATGCTTTTGATGAAGGTGATAATGGTTGTATTACAGCTTTTAAAAGAGGTATGGGTGAAAATAAGCCTTATGCTTATGTTAATGGACAAGGTTATACTTCAGAAGATTTATCAGCTATATTATTAAAAGAACTTAAAGAAATGGCAGAAGAAACCTTAAATGATACTATTGATGAAGCCGTTATTACTGTACCAGCTTATTTTTTCCATAAAGAAAGACAAGCCACCCTTAATGCAGCTAAAAAAGCTGGAATTAAAGTACGTATGTTGATTAATGAACCAACTGCAGCAGCACTTAATTATGGTATTGATCATTTTAGAGAAAATGCGATTATTTTGGTTTATGATTTAGGTGGAGGGACTTTTGATGTAACACTTTTACAAATGGGTCAAAATAAGGAAATCAATTGTCTAAAAACAATGGGTAATCATATTTTAGGTGGTAAAGATTGGGATAGAGCTTTAGTTTCTTATATAGTTAGTTTGATTGAAAGTGAAACAGGTGAGTATTTAAATGATGATTTTGCTTTTATTAATAGTCTAAGTGGTAAAGTAGAAAAAATCAAAAAAGATTTATCTAAAGCTACTCAAACAAAAGTAAAGCTACATATTCCTAACTATGGTTTATATGAAACCATTATTTCCAGGGAAATATTTGAACAAATAACAAAGTCTCTATTAGATCAAACAGTTACACTATGTGAAAGCATCTTATTAGAAAGTCATTTACAATGGCATGATATTACAGATATCTTATTAGTTGGTGGATCCACAAGAATGCCACAAGTATCATCCTATCTACAAAAAATTAGTGGTCATAAACCACTCACACTTATGAATCCAGATGAAGCTGTAGCCTTAGGTGCTGCCATTCAAACAACACTACCTTTACCAAAATACAATACTTATACAGCATCTACAAATGAGACCATTCAAAAAGGGCAAGTCAAACCAGAAGAAAAACTAACAACGGTTGCATCTATTAGAGTCAATGACGTTCAAGCCCATGCTTTAGGTATTATTGCAGTGAATAGTGAAGGTACCTACTATGAAAATCAAAACATCATTCCAGCTAATCAGGAAATACCCGTTAAACGTGCTAAGAAATTTAAATACTATACATCTCCAAATAAAAACAATGAAGTTGATATCTATTTATTACAAGGCACAAGACCTATTCTAGAATGTGAAATTCTCAATAAATACGTTATCTCAGGTATTAGACATATGGATGAACCTACAACCATTCGTATACAATATAGCTATGATATGAGTGGTATGGTTCATGTTCAAGCTAGACAAGAAGATGATAATATTGATTTACCTATTAGAGAAGAACCAATTGAAGAAGACTTATCTCGATTTGGACAACCAATTCCTAAACAAAAAATCAAACAAGAACCAACAACAGTATTATTTGTCATTGATACATCAGGATCAATGGCAGGAGAACGTATTAAAGAAGCAAAACTATCTATTAAGGATTTTATAAAAAAATTATCATTACATAATGTTACATATGGCTTAATAGCCTTTTCAGAATCAGTGACACAAGTAGTAAGTTTCTCAAATAGACCTTCAAAAATAATCGATAAATTGCCTTCGTTTGATAGTGGATTAGGTGGCTGCGGTACGGATGCTGATCCTTTTCCAACTATTCAATCTATGTTTAATGGTATTAGAGGTAAAAAATATGCAATTGTTTTAACTGATGGTGAATGGTATGGTAATGCTAGAAAGGCTACAAGTACTTCACAATTATGTAAAGATAAAGATATACAGATAATAGCCATTGGTATAGGTGAAGCTGATATAGAATTCTTAAGAAAAATCTCTTCAATGCCAGCTGATGCTTTAAAAATTGATGTAACGCAGTTAAGAACATCTTTTGGTAACATTGCCCAATCAATAGGAGGAAACACAACAACAAGAGAAGATATATCATATAGTGAAGTAGAAACATGGAAAGCTGTTGATGAATAATGGAACAAGATAATATTGATATCATCATCAACCATATCAAAAGACATAAATGGTATAAAGAATCATATCCGCAAGCATAAGGTATGATTTATAATTATGAATATGTTAAAAACTGGCTTGATGAACATGGACGAGAACTTATTGAAACAGGAATTGATTAAAATATATATTTCCTCAAATGATAGAGTAGGTGATAAAATGAATAAAATAAAAGGATGTATCTTTGGTGGAGCCATTGGTGATGCATTAGGTTATCCAATTGAATTTGATACAAATATTAAAGATAAACAACATACAAAATTTGATGGTATCGGTTATTTTTCAGATGATACACAAATGACATTATTTACAATTGAAGCGTTAATTTATCAAAAATCTCATCATATATCTTATGAAGAAGCTGTTTATCAAGCTTATTTAGATTGGTATGACACTCAAGAAGATACACATATTGGACCTGACATTTGTAAAATAAAAACATATCCACAGCTCAATCATTCTAGAGCCCCAGGTATCACATGTTTGAATGCTTTAAGTTCCAAAGAAATGGGCACCATTGATCAACCTATTAACAATAGTAAAGGTTGTGGTGGAGTTATGTGTGTTGCACCAATTGGGATTGTATGTGATTCCATAAGTGAAGCAGGAATGGTTGGCGCTAAAGCAGGAGCTATTACCCATGGACATCCTTTAGGCATTATACCTTGTTATATTTTATCAGCCATGATTTATATACTCTTTCATAGTGATAGAACCATAGAGGAAGCATTGGATTTATCAATGCAGGATTATTTAGAATATTTTGATATATTTGATCAATCATATAAAGATACGTTTGTATCACTTATCAACAAAGCAAAAGCATTATCTAAACAAGATATCAATGATATTGATGCTATCAATCAATTAGGTGAAGGATGGGTGGCTGAAGAGGCTTTAGCGATAGCTTTATATGCTTGTTTAAAATATGATAATTTTGCAGATGTTATTATTTGTGCAGTTAATCATGATGGTGATAGTGATTCTACAGGGGCTATTGCAGGTAATATAATAGGAACATATTTGGGATATGATAAGATTCCTAATTATTATAAAAATCACATAGAAGCTAAGTATATCTTAGAAGAAATATCTAATACATTAAAGGAAGTATATAACATATGAAAGAATACAAATGTCAACTTCAACAAGACGGTACAATAACTATTATAAGTTATCAAGGTACTGATAAACAATTAGTTATTCCACAAACCATTGATAGTTCACCTGTATCACGAATAGGTCCATATGCATTTAATAAAAATGAAAACATAGAATATGTCATCCTTCCTGAAGGAATCACAGTCATAGAACGTTTTGCCTTTTTATCATGTATTAACTTAAAAAGCATTATATTGCCTAATAGTCTTAAAGAAATACACGAGGGTGCTTTCTCATCATGCGAGCAATTAGAAAGAATTAAAATACCAGAAGGTATTACATCTATTGAAAAAATGGCATTTTATAGATGTTTAGCATTAAGAAAAATAGTATTTCCAAGTACTCTTGAATTCATATGTATTAGTGCTATTGGGGAATGTGAGCATTTAGAAACAAGAATACCTGAAACGGTAAATATTATTTATGATTTTCACGAATCATAGTATTAAAAATGACAGCTTATTAAGCTGTCATTTTAGCTGTGATAATCACGTCTTCTCATAGGACAATCTTCTTTTGCTTTATTATCATATCTACATAAATGATAATATTCATCAGAAGTGATTTCCTTGCCAGTATAATCACATTGATATGGTTCATGACCATAATAGCTACTTCTTTCACTAATAAATGGACAATCTCCATTGATTTTTGTTTGTCTTCCCATTGCCTTCACCTCCTTAATTATATAATTTTAACCACATAGCTGGACGAATGGAGTCCTTTCCAATACCATTTAAATACAAGGTAGTATCATTATTAAAGTACTTATAACTTATTGCCATGAATCCATTACGATAAACTGTACTATTATCATATATTATATCGCCTATTGTACAAGTTCTAGTAGAATATGCTATGTTATGACTACAGTTATATTCAGCTTGTTTAGTTCTTCCTAGTTGGGGATAATTAACATAAAAATGTTCAAGAGCATAAGGTGTTAAAGAAGCTTGTGCATGTTTATCGAGATTACAATAATAGGAATGTGTGTTATATGTAAATTCTTCTATTGATGTATTCATTTTTTTTGAAGAGAAATAGTTTAAGGCTTCTTCATAGCTAAGAAAGAATATCTTATCATTCGTTGTATTTCCATCAGGATTATGTTGTAGAGGACTACATTTGTTTTCTAATTTAACAGTGAGTATATTATTTTGCTTAGAAGAAGAAAAAGCTTTATTTATGAAATCATGATTGAGCCAATGACGTATAGGACTTTCCTCCCATGATTTGCTGATAAAATAATCAAGAGGTAAACAATCAATACAATCTTTTGTAATTAATAAGATACGATCAGCTTTTCTATCTAATGTAATCCATTCAATTGGTCTTACATCACCATTAGCGGTTTTAGGATAACTTCCATATTCAATAACACCATTTTCATTTGTTATTCTTTGAATTTGATAATTCTGTACAGCTCGAACCCAGGATTCACCTCGTTGAACCTGTCTTTTAATATAATTAAGAGTACTGGTGCTTAAATATGCTTCAGGTAATATAGATTCAGCATTTGAAAGAATTGGATTTAACGAAGCAAGTTCATTGTTGCATTGCTGTATTTGTTGATCAAATTCTGACATTTTTTGTTGATCAGATTCTTTTTTTCTCCACTTGGTCTCCCATGTAATAAAATATAACAAAATCAATCGCAAGTATAAGAATCCATTTAATAATTCCAGGTATAAAAAGAAATATTAATACAATAGGTATAATCAAAAAATAAATCCATTTAGGAAGTTCTCCTATATCTACTGAAAGATAATTACTTTTTTCTCTTTCTATTTTACGTATGCGTGCATTTATTTCTTCTTTTTTGTTTAAAGATTCAATAATTTCATCTAATACAGATACTAATTGGTTTGTTGACATTTTCTTTAATTGTTCTTTAGTGTACATTACTAATTCCTCCCTCGCCCTATACGTTATTTCACAGAAAATTTCCTTTTTTACATAATCCATTATATCAATAAATCAATAGTAAAGTAATATGTGTCAAGTAAGTGGACAAACAAATTAAAAAAACAATTTTAGGAAAAAATTAGAACACTCACATATTAGGTGAAAAGAAGGGAACTTCTAATATTAAAACTTATCAATGAATATAGGAGCAAAAAGTTTTGCTCCTAAAATAATGATTGATAAAAAAAGGAAAAAAATAAAACAATGACGTAATGTGTGAAGAATGTGAAAGTTCTTTAAAACATTCATAAGTGAGAGGAGAAAATAAAATGAAAAATAATCTTAAAAAATGTTTTGTGACACTGTTGGCTATCATTTCTATTTTAAATGTAAGTATTTTACCTAGTTATGCTGATGATTCAGTTAATATGGCAAATGGTGTATATGTGATTTATACAGCTTTAAGTAGCAAGAAAGTAGTGGATGTTTATAATTATTCTTCTAGTGATGGGACGAATATACAGCTTTATGATTCTAATTCTACGAATGCACAAACTTTCTTGGTTTCAAAATTAAGTGATGGTTGGTATAAGATAGCTAATGCGAATGGTAAGGTATTAGATGTAGCAAATGGTAGTAAGAAGAGTGGTACCAATGTTCGATTATATACATATAATGGTAGTGATGCACAAAAGTGGAAGTTCTATTCTTCTGGAAAGAGCGGTTATTATTATATTAAGAATAAGTTGGGTTGTGTATTAGATGTTAGTGGCGGAAAAACATCTAATGGTACAAATATTTGTGTTTATACTAAGAATGCTTCTAATGCCCAAAAGTGGAAATTAGTGAGAACAAGTTTCTTACCTGAAACGATAACACAAAAAGCTTATACGATTTCTTCTGCATTAAGTAGTAATAAGGTTATTGATGTTTATAATAATGCATCTAAAGATGGTACGAATATTCAACTTTATACATCTAATTCTAGTAATGCACAAAAATTTAATATTGTGAAAGTAAGTGGTACTTATTATAAGATTGTGAATGCTAATGGTAAAGTATTAGATGTTGCTAATGGTAGTAAGAAGAGTGGAACCAATGTTCAGTTATATACATATAATGGTACATCTTCACAATTATGGCAATTTTATCCTACAGGAACTGGATATTATACCATTAGAAATAAATTAGGTTGTTATTTGGATGTTAGTGGTGGAAAGACTACTGATGGTACAAATATAAGAGTGTATACAGGTAATTCTAGTAGTGCACAAAACTGGAAATTATCAGCAACGACGATTTCTTCATCTTCTACATCTTCATGGCAATATCCTGTATCAAGTTATACAATTAGTCAAACTTGGTTACATTATAGTAAATATGCTTCTTCATCTCGACCATATCATTTAGGCTTGGATATTACATCAAGTAATAAAACGATTATGGCAGCAGCAAGCGGTACTGTTGTAGCTGTAGGAAGAAATGGATCAGGTAGTTCAGGAAACGGCAATTATGTTGTGATTAAACATACATTAAATGGTAAGACAGTTTATTCATTCTATGCACATTTAGCTAGTTATTGTGTTTCGAAGGGAACAAGTGTTAGTAAAGGTACAAAGATAGGTGTAATGGGAAATACAGGAAATAGTTCAGGCACACATCTACATTTTGCCATAACAAATACTTTAAAATCAGGTAGTTATTATGGTTATGGTAATGTGTCTTCAGGAAATAAAGTGACTTATAGTGGTGTTACCTATTATGATCCTACATACGTCATCAAAAATAACAAGTTACCATCATAAAAGTGGTAATTCAAAATAATTTGGGGTTGCAAAGATTTTAATTATCAAATTAGATGGG
>JAJQFG010000052.1 GCA_021201315.1 Erysipelotrichaceae bacterium | reverse complement strand
CCAGACTGGTGCTAATGTTTGATATTTTTTAGGACATTTTCAAAATTGCTTGACACACTTTTTTACTTTTTTCAAGTGAAAAGATGATTCCTACTTTTAGAAATCATCTTGTTCATTCATGTATTTATTGACAAAATGAATCATTAAATGAAACCAAATTTTTATACAATCATCATCTTGTGCTAATGCTAAACCATGTTGACCATTAGGGAAAACATGTAATTCAAAAGGGATTTGTTTTTTTGATAACTCTAATGCATAATTGATACTTTGATTACAATCGACTATATCATCATTCGTTGTATGCCATAAGAATGTAGGAATATTGGCAATGTGATTAATCGGCGATAAATCTTTAAGTTTTTCTTCCGTAACAATACGGTTTGTGCAAATGCTTTTTTTCATCATATCATATAAGCGAATATAGTTGATATTATCAGTATTTAAATCATTAAGATCAAATACACTATAACAAAGTACTAAAGCTTTTAACATGATTTTTGATTTTCGTTTAAAATAGGGATATGTATAATAATTGGCAAGCAAATGACCTCCTGCAGAAAAACCTATACCAAATATTTGATGTATATCAATATTCATATCTTTTGCATTAGCTTCAATATAGCATAATGTTTCATCCAATTCTTCTAAAGGTAGGGGATAAGTACAATTACCAACACTATACCTTACTACAATTGCTTGAATATGATATTTAAGGAATTCTAATGCGATAGGTTGTGCTTCTAAATCACTTATCATGAGATAAGCCCCACCTGGTAATATGATAGCAGTAGGGGCTTGTTTATCTAATGGGTAGAAATCAATTGTGAATTGATTTATTTTGATTGTATTCATTCTATCATTACCATAGCTATAGTATAATGAGAACTATAGGAAAGAGATATAAGTATATGTTGAATTGATAAGCTTTTCATTAATGATATTTCTAAATTGACACATGGATCATCGTCTATATCATTAATAATTTCAATATTTCGTAAATCAATGGGAAAAGATGACTGTAAGGTAGACAACGCTTTAAACGTTGCTTCTTTACCTGCAAATAAAGATGCGAAATATTGCGCTTGATCTTTATGTTTTTTGGCGATTACTATTTCTTTTTGAGTAAATGTATGATTCATAAAAGCATTATCTTTTAATTTTAATAATCTGTCTATCTCGTTAGTATCGCATATATCAACACCTATACTTCTAACCATATAACCTCCTAAAAATCAAAATGATCCCATATTGGTTTTCCAGTATATTTTTTTAAATCTTCTTCACCATTTAAAACACGCATTGCTCCTGAAGCCATGGCTTCCATTTCAAATTCTCCAGGATAAACATAAACAGGAGCAATAAAACTACATGTTTTAACTATTTGTTGAACCAAATCTTCACTATAAACCATACCACCGCTCAATAATATCGCATCGACATCACCATGTAAAACAGCAGCCATAGAACCAATCCATTTTTCAATTTGATAAATCATACTATTCCATACCATTTTGGCATATTGATCTCCATTATTGGCTCGATTTGTTAATTCTATGGCATCTGAAATGCCGATTAAATCAATAAAACCGCCATTTTTTGTACAATATTTCTTTAAATCTTTTGGTGTCAAATGATTATTTTCCATAAAAGATATTATATTAGCTACAGATAAACTACCACATCTTGTAGGAGCCATTGGCCCCTCACCACCAACAATATCATTGCCATCAATCATTCTGCCTTTACGATGAGCAGATATAGAAATACCACCACCAATATGACACACAATATAATTACATTCTTCATATTTCTTTTTCATGACATTTTTACTATGCTGAATAGCTGTTTCTTTTAAATTCAAGGCATGTAAATGGATAATACGATATTCATCTTTAAGACCAGTCATTCTGGCAAGATCTTGAAGTTCATCAACATCTGGGGGATTCACTACCATCGCTTTGGCATGATATTGACTAGCAAATTCATAGGCTAATTGTGAGCCTAGATTAGCAGGATGAACAACACCATTGGCACAAGTTCGAGCATGTTCTAGCAATAAATCATCAACTTCATAGGTGCCACCTTCCATGGCAATAAGGCCTCCACCTCTACCAACAAATACATCAATATCATTTAAGGATATATGATTTTCATTCAATAATTGTAATATTGTATCACGTCTATAAGGTAATTGATCATTTAATGTTTCAAATTGATTTAATTCATTTGCATCATGAGAAACATTACTAGAAAATAAACAAGTTTCATTTTCAAACAATGCTATTTTTGTAGAAGTTGAACCAGGATTGATTGTTAATATTTTATACTTATTCATTTTTTTAAACCACTTGCTCTAACAGCACTAATAATAATATTACCTTTGATTTCAGAAACTGGTGCACCTCTTGAACAATCACAAATGATCTTATTAAATCCTTGAAGCATTGGTCCATAAGCATCAGCTCCAGTTAATTGCTGAATAATCTTAACACTAATATTTCCTACATTAAGATCTGGCCATATCAAAATATTAGCTTTGCCTGCTACTTTACTTTCTCCAGGTACTTTCTTTTGCGCCACCTCTAAAGATACAGCACTATCAAATTGATATTCACCTTCAATAGCTAAATCTTGTCTTAACTCATTAGCTATCTTTACGGCTTCTTTAACTTTATCAACCAATTCACCTTGACCACTACCTAAAGTAGAATAAGAAAGCATGGCACAACGAGGTTCCCAGTCCAATAATACTTTTACTTCTTCACAAGCATCAATGGCTATATTAGCTAGTTGCTTTGAAGTAGGATTGGTACAAACAGCACTATCACCAAAGACTAATAAATCACCTTCACTACCTTTAAATCCTGGAATTTGACATAAAGCAATACTTGATATTGTATCAACACCTTCTTTTAAACCAATCATCATTTGACCAGCCAATAAAACATCACCTGTAGGATTATCAATACCAGCGAAAGTCACTGCCACCTCATCAACAGCTTGCATTGTCATAGCATAATATAATGGATTTTGCATACGTCTACTTAAAGCTTTTTCTTTTAAAAATGTTCCTTCTTTGTGTACATATTTATCTATTATAGTATTTTTATATGCTTCATCATTAATATCAATAATCTCAAAAACATTGATATCATATCCTCTTTCGTGACATAATTCCTTAATTCTTGATGCATCGCCTATTAAGACAGGAAGGATGTAACCATCCTTACCTGTTTCATAAGCAGCTTGCATCATTTTTTCGTTTTCTGCTTCTGGAAATGCTACTTTTTGAGGATTTACTTTTGCTTTCGCATATATATTATCTAAAACACTCATAATTCATCCTGTTATAAAAGTTCTTCAACTTTATCTACTAGTTCATTAATATTTTTACATTGAGATGCTGTTGGTAAATCCACCAAAACGTCCAATTCATTTTC
The DNA here is from genome assembly GCA_021201315.1 of Erysipelotrichaceae bacterium. Classification (GTDB taxonomy): domain Bacteria; phylum Bacillota_I; class Bacilli_A; order Erysipelotrichales; family Coprobacillaceae; genus JAJQDJ01. The sequence continues at coordinate 43,081 of JAJQFG010000052.1, read as the reverse complement.
AATTAAAGATACTAAACCAACCATTAAAATTGAAGCACCACCCAAATCGTCTTTAAAAGATGTTTCTAAAGATAATTCATTGATATCTTTTTTATATGTAATACTAACACATTCTAATACTTTGTCTGCTATTTCATTTCTTTCCATATTATTCTCCTTCATCTAATTCAAAGATAACAGTTTTCACTTCGCCTCTTTGAATGATTTTAGCATGTACATCTACTGGTAATTTAGCCATTAATTCATCACGATTTTTCTTAGAAACACCTTGAACCATGGCATTAACGCCTGCACCTTCTTCAATTTCAACTGTTGCAAAACAATAAGGCATAAGATCATTATTTTGTGGTTTTGTTGATAAAACTGCTGGCATAATTAATGATGTCATTTTTGCCTTTCCACTGATTTCTACCCATTCAGTATCTGGGCATCCACAAGTATTGCATGCATAAACAGGAGGGAATTCAATAGCACCACATCTTTTACATTTACGTCCTAATATTTTTCCTTCTTCAAGACCATCGTAATATGTTTTAACGATTTTTTCTAATTTAACACTCATAAGCTTCCTCCTATATTTCCTTTGTTCTTAAAATAATGGCAGCAAGATTTTGTCCTCCACCAAATCCTCTTAACATAGTTGTTTTTGGTAATTTCTTAACTTGACGTTCACCACATTCTTCACGCATTTGTTTAACAGCTTCATATATATCAGCCAAACCACTAGCTGCATGTGCATGTCCAAATGAAGTTCTACCACCGTTTGTATTAATAGGCTTATCACCATCATAAGCAGTTCTACCTTCACAAACATATTTCCATCCTTCGCCTTCAGGTAAATAACCTGCAATTTCAGCTGCAATCAAATGAGAAGTAATGATAAAATCATTAGCATAGAATAAATCAATTTCATCAGGTTTTACACCTGTTATTTCATAAACCTGTCTAACAGCTTCTTTTGTTCCTTCGATTTCCAAATGAGGTGTATTACCTTCTAATGCAGATGAACCAATACCTAAAACTTCAATAGGTTTAACTTTTCCATGTGTTAATTCTTCAACCATATCCGTAGCACAAACAATAACAGCTGCAGCACCATCACATTTTAATTCCATGCCACCAACTCTTAAATAATCACCCATTTTAGGATTATAAGGTGAACGCATATAATCCATTACATCATCAAAGCCTGCTTCTTTCGCAAGATCAGCATATTCTCTTCTTTCTAATGCTAATGGATCTTTAGCTGCATTACGGCGATTATTAATAGACATATGATTTAAAGTATCATCAATTTGTTGATCAGTTAAATGATATTTCAAAGCATAAGCTTGAGCAGCATCATCAAAACAAATTGTAGACCCTGTCATCATTTGTCGTGTATAACAACGATCATAAATCCACTTTGTCGTTTCTAGGAATTTACCCATTTCTAACTTTTCACGTTTATAAGGATGATCCTCAACACATACACTATCACCAAATTCAACGCATCCTGATAAAACACAATTATACTTTCCTGATGCTACTGCATTAACTGCTTGTTCCAAAGCCAAATAACCTGTACAACAAGCCTCGCTATGGTGAATAGATCCTTTTCCCTTCATACCAAACCAATTAGCAACTTGCATATTTGGAGTAATGTAATTAGAAGAATTTAATGGACTGGCTTCACCATGGAAATAAAAATCTACATCTTTTGGTTCAACACCAGCATCCTCCATAGCTTTTAATGCTGCATAACCAAATAATTCTCCTTCAGTTAATCCATTTGTTTCTTCATTATCCACAGTGTACATAAATGGTGTGCAGCCAACACCTATGATAGAGACACTACGTGAATACTTATTTAATTTTGTCTGGTTCATAATTTTCTCCTTTCTTTTTTATAACCGCTTACATTTTCTCATTGTTTACCATTTTTTAACAGTACACCCTGAATATAAACGTTGATAAAAAAATAGACAGTTTAATAAAAACTGTCTATTTTAGCCTATTTTTCAAAATAATTATTAGATATAATAAGAAAAAGAAAGAATGATGTATATGAAAGACACTAGAAAAGCCATTCAAAATGAATTATTAGAGCAAATGAAGAACAAAAATGTCTATGCTATTAAAGTTACCCAGGTCACTCAAGCTTTGCATATAAGCCGAAGTACTTTTTATTTATACTATGATTCTATATTTTCTGTACTACAGGAAATTGAAGATGATTTTTTCAATAATTTACGTGCTATTACTTCACAATATTTCACCTATCCACCCAATGCTCATTATCTTAATGAACCTCATCCTATCATGTTAAAAATATTTAATTATTTAAAAGAAAATAAGGATACTGCCAAAGTTTTATTAGGACCTTATGGTGATGCTAGATTTCAACTTCGTTGTCACGATACAATAGCAGAGGGCTTTTTCCCACCACAAATTTATCCGACAACTACCAAAGAAGAAGAATATAATAGGATATATATGGTCTATGGGCATCTGGGTTTAGTGAATCATTGGATCAACCATGATTGTGATTATGATGTTAAAGAATTTACAATGTTATGTTTTCGTCAAATTTATAAGAATACATTTTAAAAAGCAGGAATTCCTGCTTTTTTAAAACATTTTTGTTGTATCATAATATTGATCATATTGCATATTGAAGTTTTGATAATAATATTCTTCTAAAGGAATCCATATATTTTGAAAGTTTTCTAATGAATGTGGATTTCTTGTAAGAATGCGTTCTATTTGTTTATCCTTATCAACGTCTAATAAGATTTTTAAATCAACGTTTTCATTTCTAAAAAGATAGAAACTATATGATCCTTCTATGATAGTTATAGGTTTGTAAGATATTTTTATTGGTTTATTGAGTTGTTGTGAGGCACATGAAAAGCTTTGATATATGTAATCTTGATGATTCATAAGTGGTTGAATAATTTCTTTTTGAAATCTATCCTTATCTATATTACCAGCTATTTCATTTGTCCAATTTTCACTTCTTTTATCAATAGGTAAATAAAAATCATCCATATGAATCACATCACAATCCAACTTATCAGCCAATTGTGCTGCTAAAACAGTTTTACCTGATAAACAACGACCATCAATAAGAATAATCATTGATGAAGTTACACTATTTAAAATAGACTCTAACATACCTATCCTTCAAAATGAGCAGCAACATCCTGCAAGTAATCAATAATCGTCAAATGTTGTGGACATACACCTTCACATTGACCGCATTGAATACAATCGCTAGCTTTACCAAATGTTTTAGTTAAATTAGCATAGTATTCACCTTGAGGTGTCCAGCCTTTTGTTTCTACTTCTTGTAGATCTGCATTATATAATGAGAAATATTTAGGAATATTAATATTCATTGGACAACCTTCTGTGCAATAAGAACATCCTGTACATGGTACTGTAATATTGGCATTTATAGCTTCTACAGCTTCATCAATAAGCTTATATTCTTCATCATTTAAAGGTTTAAAATCTTGCATATAAGAAGTATTATCCAATAATTGATCGTAATTACTCATACCACTTAAAACAAGCTTAACATTATCTAAACTAGCCACAAAACGAATAGCCCAAGATGGGATAGAAGCATCAGGATTATATGCTTTCATTTTATTTTCCACAGTTTCTGGAATTTGAGCTAAAGTACCACCTTTAACAGGTTCCATAACAATCACAGGTTTATTGTATTTGCATGCTACTTCATAACATTTTCTTGATTGAACACCTGCACTATTCCAATCCAAATAATTGATTTGAAGTTGCACAACTTCAAATTCAGGATGTTCACTTAAAACTTTATCCAATAACTCAGGTCCATCATGAAATGAAAAACCAATATGTTTAACCAATCCTTCTGCTTTCTTTTGTAACAACCAATTAAAACAATCCAATTTCTCATAAACTTCAATACTATGAGAATTAATATCATGAATAAAATAATAATCAAAATAATCTACGCCAGTTTTCTTCATTTGTTCATTAAATATCTTATCACGATCTTCTTTAGTTTTAATAAAACCATGATGTAACTTTGTCGTTAATGTAAAACTATCTCTAGGATGTCTATCAACAAGACAAGTCTTTACAGCTTCTTCACTCTTGAATTTACAATACATCCACGCTGTATCAAAATATGTAAAACCTCTTTCTAAAAATGTATCCACCATTTTATTCAATTCTTCAAAATCAATATTGCCAGCATCATTTTCATCTTTTAATGGTAAACGCATTAAACCAAATCCCAATTTTTTTGACATACTTTGCCCTCCTTCGAATATATTTTATAAGGTTATTTATCATTCGTCAATAATGAAAATGATATCATATTTGAATCACAACAATTTTTTCAGGATTTTTCAAACACTTGACAAATATGAAAAAATTGTTTTATAATCATTAAAACCAAGGGATGGAGATGAAAAAATATGGATTACATGACACTTGCTAAAGAATTTATTGATTTAAGAAGTGCGTCCCAATCGATTCGTATAGAACGTGAAACAGTCAAAATGATGAAAGGTGAACTGTTTGTACTTTTATATTTACATAAATATAATGGTGTAGCTTATCCAAAAGATTTAAGTAAAGCTATGTCAGCTACAACTGCAAGGGTTGCTGTTATCTTAAATCATTTAGAGGCCAAACAGTTTATCATCCGTCAAAATGACCCTAATGATTCTAGGCAAACAATTATCAATATCACTGAAAAAGGCCAAGAAGAAATAGAAGCAGCTTTAAAAAAAATACTCACTTATGTAGCACATTTCTTTGAAGCACTAGGAGAAGAAGATGCTAAAGAATACCTTCGCTTACAAAAGAAAATTGTACAAATAGAAAAAGATCAAATATTTTAACAACAAAAACGTAGCCCTCCAAGCTACGTTTTCTTTATAACATTTTGTTTAATCATTTGACAAAGATTATTCTTTATAACCTTTCAATCTTTTTCTTGACGACTTATATCTATAGTCATTGTATTCCCGTTTTGTCCAAATATCGAAAAGAATAAATTAATTTTAATGGGGAGAAGATGCATTAAGCACCTTAGTAACTTGATGCGAGGCAAGTTACATAGCCAAAAAGGCTATTAAAGAGGAGTCGAAAATAGAGGCAAGCCCTCTTATAAAAGGAGAATCAACAAATTTGATCAACAAATTGTTATAACAATAAAAGACAAAAATGCCCTTTATTTAAGTAAAATTTTATCAAAATGTTTAGTAAACGTCAAGCAGTGATTGTCAATTTATATAAACTTATTGCTTTACAATTTTATAATAAGTTCTAGCAGTTAAATTATAAATAACAGCATAAATAATGATTAAAATAATAGCAACTATCAATGTATAACAAAGCATTGTAGAAGTTGATGTCACTACTAGATATTGGAACATTAGCTTAATCATCCTAAAAGCAAAAGCCATATGAATCATCGCTACTACTAAAGGTAAAAAGAAGAAAATCAATACTTGTGAAGAGATACATTGTTTCACTTCTTGTAGACTCATACCAACATTTTGCATAATCTCATAACGATGTTTATCTTCATAGCCTTCTGATAATTGTTTGTAATACATTATGATAATAGCTGCTAATAAGAATAAAATACCTAAAAATACGCCTAAAAATAATACTGAACCATAAACTTCTTGAAGAAGACCTCTAACTGCACCTTGAGAATCATAACTATAATACAAATGATCATATTGAGAGGCATATTTATCGATTATATTATCAATTAAAGGATATATATCATCATTGCTTTTATCATAATCAATGAATAAAAAGTATTTTGTACTATCCAAATTATAAGCTGCTTCTTCTTGAATCGTATCGTTATAATAAAGTGATAATGACACTTTTTGTATTTGATTTTCATCTTTAAAAATAAGCCATAAAGCATCATCATTGGTGCCATAGTTTTCATTTTTTATTGGTAATAAGTGTTCTTGATTAAAGGTTGATTTGACAAAGTATTCTAATTCATCTTGTCCAAATGCTAATGTATCGTAGTTATCTAAATAATTGGAACTAATCAATATTTCATTATCTTTTAATGTGATGTATTCATGATAAGTTTGATTATAATCATCTAGTGTCATAAAATAAGTCGTGACAGTTATGGAATCAGTTAAAGAATTATAATAATCAACAACTTTGTTGGAAGAAGTTGCTAAAGTAGCATTTCCATAAATAGGTATATTAATCATCTTATAGTCAATTTGATTATCCACTAACAATTGTTCAATTTGACTATATAATACATGCATATCACTTTCATCAAAATCATGTTCATCGACACCAATATCCTGAAAAGTAGCACTATAACTACTATCACTAAAGGCTGTTACTGTCTCTTCAATACCTAAATAAAGTGTAACAGTACTTGAAAATATGACTAATATACATGTACATAACAAGCAAATGGAAGCTAGTCCTACTGCATTTTGTTTCATACGATATAATAATTGCGAAATTGAAACAAAGTGTTTTGTTTGATAGTAATAATGACGATTATTTTTTAAGAATTTCAATAGTGCTATTGATCCTGATGTAAACAAACAATATGTTCCAATCATAACCAAAATAACAGCACCAAAAAATATCGCAATTGCTATACCTGGATCTTCAATTGTTTGGGCTAAAATATAACCAGCTGATAAAGTAATAATACCAATAATAAGTATCAACCATTTAACTTTTGGTTCCTTTTCTCCTGTTTGTCCACCTCTTAATAGTTCTATAGGATGAGATAGTCTAATCAGTAAGGCATTAAACAAATAAGCCAATAAAAATAATGGTATAAATATCAAACATGTATTTAAAACATTAGAGACATCAAAATTTAACGTAAAATCTGTAGAAAAATGCACCAGTTTTATAAATATCAAAAAGATCAAACGATTAAATAATAGCCCATAAATAACTCCTAAAACAATGGAAGCTATCATAACCAACAATGATTCAAATAATAACACAAACATCACATGATACTTTTCCATACCTAAAATATTGTACAAAGCGAATTCTTTTTGTCGACGTTTTAAGATAAAACTATTCATATAAAACAAAAATATAATAGAAAATATACCTACAACATATACTCCATAATCTAAAATAAGTTGTGTTGTAGTTCCTCCAGCTTTCATTGCATCAAGGGCTTGATCATTAGATAAGCTATACATCAAATAATACATCATAACCATAAAAGCAGATGTTAAGATATAAGGAACATAAATTTGTCTATTTTTTTGAATATTAGATAATGCAAGTTTAAAATAGAATTTCATCTTAGACATCCTTTCTACTAGCCAATAAGGTTAAAGTATCAGAAATACTTTGGTACATTTGCTCATTTGTTTGACTACCTTTATAAATTTGATGAAAAATTGTACCATCTTTAATAAACATCACACGTTTAGCATAACTTGCAGCATTGACACTATGAGTAACCATCAAAATAGTTTGACCTTCCTGATTCATTTGCTTAAATATGTCTAGTAATTGAGTAGAAGATGCAGAATCCAAGGCACCTGTTGGTTCATCTGCTAATAATAATTTTGGATGTGTTATGAGTGCTCTAGCAACCGCAATGCGTTGTTTTTGGCCACCAGATATTTCATATGGATATTGTTCTAGGATGTTTTCAATGCCCAGTTTTGGGGCTAAGTCCTTGATTTTTTGGTTCATATAAGGATAAGGTTCTTTTGATAATACTAATGGTAACAGAATATTATCTTTATTAGAAAATGTATCTAATAAATTGAAATCCTGAAACACAAAACCCAGATTTTCTCTTCTAAACTGAGATATCTTTTTATCACTAATTTGTGTCATATCCTGACCATCCAATAATACTTCACCACTGGTTGGTTTATCTAAAGCTGCTAAAATATTCAATAATGTTGTTTTACCACTGCCAGATTCACCCATAATAGCTACATATTCACCTTCTTCAATCGAAAATGTAACATGTGATAATGCTTTTACTTGTTGTGAAGACATACGTGTTGCATAAATCTTCTTTAAATTTTTAACTTCTAATAATGTCATATTCATCCCTCCTGACACTATTGATGATACAAAAAAAGAGAAATATGAGCCATCGAATCATCTTACAATTTCTCTTTATTTCTTACAAATATGAAAGATTACTCTACTTTAAGATTATTTATATGAAAATCAATCATCACAGTTGTTCTTTTACCAATCATTGATTCAATAGAAATAGCTAAACCTAACTCATCAATAATCTTCTTACATAAATATAATCCTATACCACTCGCTTTTTTATCTAATCTTCCATTATAGCCTGTATATCCCTTTTCAAAAACTCTTGGTAAATCTTCTTCCTTAATCCCTATTCCACTATCTTCAATATATAGTACTTCATCTTTGACATAAATATGTATATATCCTTGTTTGGTATATTTTAAAGCATTGCTTAAGATTTGTTCAATCACAAACGATATCCATTTTTCATCTGATAGTATTTCTAAATCTATGGGTTCTAATTTTAATTGTATTTTCTTTTGAATAAAGAAAGTTGCATTTTTCTTAATAATATCATTAATAACTAGTGATAAGTTTAAATGTTTAATGGATAAATCAGAAGCCATATGATCACTTTTTAAATAATATAAAACCATATCAACATATTGTTCAATACGTAGTAATTGTAGCATCATTTCATTGTTATTATCAGTTTGAATGAGTAGTCTTAATGCTGATATAGGCATCTTAATTTGATGAATCCAAAGTGTATAGTAATCTATTTGATCTTGATAGTGTTTGTTTTGATTACTAATAAGTGTTTGATTGAGCATATTAATTTGTTGGATAATTTCTTGATAAAGTTGTTCCATTGGCAGTGTTGTATCAGGCAGTTGAGTAGTATCATTGAGTTTTAAGATATATTGTAATTGTTTTTCTTTTTGATGATAATGATAAAAATCCCATACAAAATATATCACTAATATACCTAATACCAGCAATGTTGCATAAAGTATAATTGAAATATTGATTTCGTATAAATAAAACACAATCCAAAATATCAATAAAAATATGTAATATAATAAATAAACATATTTTCTTTCTCTAAGATAATTCATCATAAGCTAACATATACCCTAAACCTTTCTTAGTTGTGATTAAGTTTTGAATATTCAATATTTCTAATTTTTTTCTTAAACGATTCATATTCACACTTAATGTATTATCATCAATAAATTGATCACTTTGCCATAATGCCATCATTAATTCATCTCTAGAAACATATGTTTCATGTTTATTAATCAATAATTGCACTATTTTTAATTCATTTCTTGTAAGTTCAATGGATATATTATGATAAGAGAGTGTGGCTTCAAAGATATTTAATATAAGGTCTTTATAAGTCATTAGAGATAATTGTTTTGAAAATGTATAAGTACGACGCATGATAGCTTGGACTTTTGATGTTAATATATTAAGATCAAAAGGTTTGTTGATAAAATCATCGCCACCCATATTCATAGCCTTGACAATGCTCATATTTTCATTAACTGAAGATATAAATATAATAGGTACTTCAGATTTGTTGCGTATTTGTTGACACCAATAGTAACCATTATAATAAGGTAATGTAATATCTAATAATATGAGATGGGGTTGATATTTCATGAATACGTCTAATACATGTTCAAAATCATCAATGATCATGACTTCATAGTTCCATGTTTCTAAATGTTGTTTAATTGTTTTAGCGATGATTTCATCATCTTCTACAATCATAATCTTATACATATATATATCACCTAATATTTATTTTATCAAATCAAAATGAACAGTACAAGTTAATCCTCATACTGCCTTATCATTAATTGTATACGTTTGATTAATTCATTTTTTAAAGAAACAGGTGCAATAACCTTAACTTGATTTTGTAGCATCATTAAATAACCAATTAAACCATCAGATATTGGTATATCTTCTATAATAGCTATGCATTGATCATTATGGGTTTCTTCAATATAAATATCTTCACCAAAATGTGAAACAATTTCTCTTAATATACTTTTGTCACATGCTAATTGTAAAGTATCATGTTTATTACTTGTATACATATTGGTCATTTTCTTTATTTCATTTGTAACATCAAATTGTTCTGTTATATCAATATAAGCATTTTTGATTGTTTGAACATAACGCATACGATCAATACGGTATATGGATAAACGATCTTGATGAATATCATTATAGCCTATAACATAGTAATGATTATGGGATGATACAATTTGATAGGGTGATAAAGTATATTGACTTTGATTGTTGCCATGAGTAGAAGGAACTTCAACTAAGTGATGTTCTTTTATTTCATAATTAATATATTGAAAGGATAACATCATTTTCATTTCAATGGCTTTCATAATGGTTGTTAAATTGATGAGTAAAGAAAATGTTTGTGGTTTTGAAGTGGTTTCATTATCAATGAGACGGTGTTGTTGTAGTAATGAAGATAAGTTATAGAGTTTATTTTTAAGTTTTTGTTTATCTTCTTTATTGAGATCTTCATGATAGGTGATATTATCTAAAAGGAATTGTAGTTCGCCATCTTCAAAATAATCAAGACTTAGATAATTACCGCCTCTTTGTACACTCTTAATAAGATTGTCTTGAAAGATAGGATAAAAGAATTGATTTATTTGTTTAATAATGGCGTAAATATTTTTTCTTTCAACATAAATATCATAAGATTCAAGCTGTTGCTTGATTTCTTCAGCAGTTAAATATTGATGAGAGGATCTCATCAATATTTGTAATAATGCAAACATTTTCTTACCCATATATTCTCCTTTAACTAAATGCTAGTTGATAACTGTAAGTTGGTAAAGAAGAGGCATAGTGATTTTTTAGAAGTAAATAGTAAGTTGTACTAAAGCTATGCATAAGTTCCATCATAGCTTCGTTTTCTAAATAATCTAATTTCATCATGTATTGAAAAGCTAAATCATATTGATTTTCAATTAGACAAATCTTAGCACATTCTTCATAAGATGAAGAAAAATGTACCTGCAAAGTATCAACAAGCTTTTTAAAATCTAAAGCTTTAAAGTTAATTAAATGTCTAATAACACAATATTTTTTTAAATCAACTGGTTTAACACAAATACGCTCTAATAATTCTTCTTTAACATGATCATAATTACTATTATGAAATATACTATTCATCATAATGAGATGATATTCCATAGTTTCAAAGTCTTCTACATGATACAGATTTTTTAATGCATCATGATAGATGACATTTGTAATTGTTGAACAATGTAATAAACTTTTCAATTGATGATTAGTCATACATTCATATAATAAATCCTGTATTTCTTTATCTAAACATACCTCACATAAATATTGTTTCTTTTCTTTCCAACTTATATGATACAAACTATTATAATCTTTTTTCATATCAATCATCTCCTTACATCTATATTATACTAGATTTCAAAAATTCATGATTTGAAAAACGGCCAAATAAGTCCAAAAAAGTGGACTTATTTTTAAAAAGTTGATTTTTTTAAAATGTTAAGCTTCATAAGCTTAACATTATACTTCGTCTAATTGTTGTTTTAATTGTTCGATTTGATTTGTTAATTCAACAATCTTCTGACAATTTTCTTTAACATCATCATTAAGATCATCATCGTTTTTTATAAGTTCATAATAATATTGACCTAATTTACAATAAACATCTTCTCGATCTGTTTCAAGATTCTTAATTTTAAGTTTCAATTTTGCGCTACCAGCTAGTTCCTGAGTTTTATCAATTGCACCTTCAGTAACTTTTGCGGCTTTTTTTGTGAAATCATCAAATAGTGCCATAAATACCTCCTATGAATATTTTTTTATATATTGAACACCTAAACCGCCTACACCCATATGTGCACCAACAACGGCTGGTAATTCCCTTACATCCATTTCAACATCACCAATTTTATCTTGAATCATTTTTTGTAAATCTTTAGCAGCATTAGTATCTAAAACATGTTCAATGGTAATATGATATTCTTTTGCATTAACACCTAATTCTACCAAACGATTGACCATTGTTTGTTTAGCACGAGTAAATGTTCTAACTGTAGCAAGTGTATCAATCTTACCACCTAATTCACCATTGAGTTCTAGTACAGGAACAATTTTTAACATATTGGCTATTAAAGCAACTGCTGGAGTTACACGTCCTCCACGTTTTAATTGTGTCATATTTGGTGTCGTAATAATTGTTCCAGAATGTTCTACAAGATCTTCTAAAATACTTTTTATCTCTTCTAATTTCTTACCTGCTTGAATAAGTTTAGAAGCAAGCAATGTTAAATATTTATGATTTCCTGCAGTTCCTTTCGTATCAATAAGTGTTATAGGAATATCAACCATTTCTGCAGCCATACGCATAGCATTTAAAGTTGAAGATAATCCTGTTCCAATAGGTAATCCTATAACTTCATCATAACCTGCATTTCTTATTTTTTCTAAAGTTTTAACAATAACTCCAGGAATCGGCTGACTTGTTTGCACAGCTATTTTTTCTTTATCCATCATTTCAAAAACTTCTAAAGAAGTTATATCTTCTTGGTCAGTATATGTTTTTCCTTTTATAGTAATACAAAGAGGTACAATATAAATACCTTGATCTTCATATTGCCCTATTTCTAATTGGCATCCACTATCAGCTAAAATAGCTATTTTACCCATAACTATCCCTCCTTGTCTTTAATCTCATTATAAAACAATCCTATCGTTTTGACAATGTTAACTTATATTTTGTTTTTATTTCTTCTTTATATAGTTTTCATTATCATTTTACATATTAATTATAATTATTTAACTATTCTTGTCAACTCTTTCTTCATTTTATCAATAAAATATGATATAAATAAGAAAAGGACGGTTAACTTATGTTATCAATTAAAGAATATACAACACATACATTAATTATAAAAAAATCAGAATTTATATGTCATCTTATTCCTTGTAGTGATATTGATAAAGCTAAGGATTTTATACAACTGTATAGTAAAAATGATGCAACTCATAATTGTATTGCTTATATTATTCCTCCATATGAGCGTGCTAATGATGATGGAGAACCATCAGGTACTGCGGGTGTTCCTATGCTTAATGTTTTAAAGATGCAAGGATTGAGTAATATAATTGCTATTGTAACAAGATATTTTGGAGGTATTAAATTAGGTGCTGGCGGTTTGACAAGAGCTTATAGTCAAAGTGTTTCAGAATGTTTAAAAGTAGCAGAGATTGTCGAAAAGGAACTTGTAGATTTATATCAAATAGATATTGATTATACTTATACAAGAAAATTTGATTATTTGTTGAAAGTACACCACATAAAATGTATTGATATAGCATATAATGAACAAGTCTCATATCAATGCTTTATCAAAGATGAAACATTTATTAAAGCTATTATTGAAATGACGAATAATCAAGTTGAATATGAAATTATTGGTCATGATTATATTGAAAAAGATTGACAGAGATTTTTTCAAATGATAGAATAACCACTAAGATAAGGGAGTAGTTAGCACGGACACGTGTAATCTTGTCAACACACTGATAATTAATTATCTGGCACGATTTTAAATAATGAGACTTGTCTGCATTTTTATAATGCAGCCATGTCTCTTTTTTAGTAGGAGGAAAGAAAATGGGTTTTTTTGAAGTCGTATTAATTGGTGTTGGTTTAGCTATGGATGCCTTTGCAGTGAGTATTTGTAAAGGTTTGACAACGAGGAAACTATCAGCTAAGCATGCTTTAATTTGTGGTTTATGGTTTGGTGTATTTCAGGCTTTGATGCCTACCATTGGATATGTTTTAGGAGTACAATTTGCAGATAAAATTGAGAGTATTGATCATTGGATAGCTTTTATTTTACTGGCGCTTATAGGCTTGAATATGATTAAGGAAGCATTAGAGGGTGATGAAGAAAATTTAGAGCCTGATTTTTCTATTAAAGCTATGTTACCATTAGCAATTGCAACGTCTATTGATGCTTTGGCTGTTGGTGTGACGTTTGCATTTTTGAATGTGAATATTGTTAGTTCTGTTATGATTATTGGTATAACAACGTTTGTTATTTCTATTGCTGGGGTTGTTATTGGACATATTTTTGGAACTAAGTATAAAGCCCGTGCAGAGATTGCTGGTGGTGTTATTCTGATATTAATTGGGGTAAAGATTTTATTAGAACATTTAAGTATTATTGCTTTTTAATTCAAACAAAATTCATATTATAGGTTAATAATATTCTAGAGGTGAGGATAATGAATGATGTTGCTAAGTTATATCAAGTTTATATTAATAGAGAAGTTGCAACAACAAAGAATGAAGTATTAAATATTCATAGATTAAATCAAAAGGTCTTAGCTTTTTTACATGATTTAAGTGAAGTTTCTCAAGAATCTAGAATTTATTTGTTTTGGGAGAGTAAAGAACCTATTAATCATGATAAATTATTAGAAGTATATTTAAGTGGTTTAACTATGTTGATGTCTATTGGTTATGAATTGCGTATTGATACAATTAAGGAACATAGAGAAATACCTGAGAATATTGATTTAATATCATTGTTCTATAAGATTTATCAATCTATTATTGAAGTTGGTCAAAATTATTCTAGTGAAACATATCAAAATACGATTAATGATTATTTTACATTAGGTTTTCGTTTAGGTATTCATACTGGTGAAATTATTGATTATTATGAAAAATGAATCCATTATTTGGATTCGTTTTTTAATTCATTAAGTAATTCAATAGCATATGGTAACCATTCACCATGGGTTGATATTTGAATAGTTATTTGATTGTTTTCGTATTTAAGTTTTGGTTTAGTGAATAATCGATTACATAATATAAACAATTCATTACCATCAACATGAGAAGAATAATCAGCTGTTAATGTTATAGAAATAGTATCTTTATCTTCATTAGACGATGCTACAAAATCTAGAGTACATAGTATTTCATATTCACGTTTTAAGACAATGTTATTGACTTCTTTTGGTAATGTACCATATAAATCTTTTAATTCTTTTTCTAATACATCAATTTCTTCTAAGGTACGGGCATTATAAATTTGTTGGTATAAATTGAGTTTTTCGATATCACTTTCTACATAGTTTTCAGGAATATAACCTTCTACATTAATATTCTGTGTAGGAACTTCTTTACTTTGAGATTGCTTACCTTGTTTTTCATCAATCGCATCCTGTAAAATCTTCATATACATATCAAAACCAATTGTATCAATAAAACCAGCTTGTTCACCACCCAAAATATCACCAGAACCACGAATAGACAAATCACGCATCGCTATCTTATATCCACTACCTAATTGAGCAAACTCCTTGATAGCTTTTAAACGTTTTGTAGCCTCTTCATTTAATTGCTTATCTTTAGCATACAACAAATATGCATAAGCCACTCGTTCACTTCTTCCTACTCTACCTTTAATCTGATAAAGCTGTGATAAACCAAAACGATCAGCATCTTCAATAATAATTGTATTGGCATTTGAAATATCAATACCAGTTTCAATAATGGTTGTACATACCAATATATCATATTCTTTATCAATAAAACGTTGCATAACACGCTCTAGCGTATCTTTATTCATTTGTCCATGGCCAATACCTATACGTGCTTGAGGAACTAGTTGTTGGATATTTTTCGCAACTTGTTCAATACTTTCAGTACGATTATATAAATAGAATATTTGTCCATTTCTTCCTAATTCTCTTTCAATGACTTGTTTTATTAATGCATCATTTTTTTCCATAACATATGTTTGTACAGGCATTCTGTTGAGTGGTGGTGTTTCGATTTGGGATAAACCACGAATACCCATGAGTGACATTTGTAGAGTTCGAGGAATTGGTGTGGCAGTTAAGGTTAATACATCTATTGTTTCTCTTAATTCTTTGATTTTTTCTTTTTGTCTAACGCCAAAACGTTGTTCTTCATCAATACATAATAATCCTAAATCTTTAAATTCAACGTCCTTAGATAAAATACGATGAGTACCAACTAATAAATCTATTTTTCCTTCTTTAACATCTTTTAAGATTTGTTTTTTGTCTTTAGCAGATGTAAAACGATTCAACAGAGCAACATTGATTGGATAATCTTTAAAACGTTCTGTAAAGGTACGGTAGTGTTGAGATGATAGAATGGTTGTAGGGCATAAAAAAGCGACTTGTTTTTGCGCAAGAATAGCTTTAAAGCAAGCTCTTAGTGCTACTTCTGTTTTACCAAATCCTACATCACCACAAAGTAATCGATCCATTGGTTGAGGTTTTTCCATATCGGCTTTAATTTCATCAACTGAACGTTGTTGATCAGGTGTGAGTTCATAACCAAATTTTGCCTCAAACTCTAATTGCATTTCATCATCTTCAGGATATGCAAAACCTACTTGTTGCATACGTTTAGCATAAAGTTCTACAAGTCTATCGGCTAAATCATCAACCTTATTTCTAACACGTGCTTTGGTTTTTTTCCATTCAACACTATTTAAAGCATGAACCTTAGGTGGTTTTCCATCTCTAGAAGCATATTTTCTTACAAGTTTAAAGTTTTCTACAGGAATGTATAAAGTATCATTACCTTTATAAGCAATATAAAGATAATCTCGTTTTGTGCCTTTTACTTCTAAGGTTTTAATACCCATATATTGACCAATACCATGAGTATCATGAACAACATAATCACCAATATTAAGTTCATTATAATCGTTAATAATTTTAGCATCACGATATTTAATATAGCCTTTTTTAGGTCTTGAATGAATTTTAAACAATTCTGTTTCTGTTAGTAATACAACATGTTCCTCATAGAAATCTATACCAGTTTTAAGATGCCCTAAGTAGATATTGATACCATCATAGATTTGATCATCATTGGCTACTAAAGTATAAGGAATTTGATAGTTTTCTAATAAGTCTATCATTCTATCTATTTGATGCTGATTAGAAAGACACATGAGTATTTTATTATTTCTTTGCAGATTTTGTATATCATTAGCTAATTGTTTTTCATTAACTAATGGTAGTGTAACTGCACTTGTATTGAAAGTAATTTGTTTTTCTTTTGTTTTGAGATCGATAAAATCTATTGTATGATTTTTAATCAGTGTTTGTACATCATTGTAAAGTTTTAAGCCTTTAACCATACGTCCCATACTTTGAAGTTCTAAATGATAATAGAATGTTTCTTCAGCATATTGTTTATATATGTTTTTTATTTTTTCATCGCATGAAGTAATTATTAGTGGTTTGTTGAAGTAATCGAGTAAGTTTGTGGATGATGTGAATAAACCCATATATTGGTATAAACGATTATTACCATTATGATTTTTTAATGATTCAATATCTAATGAAATCTCTTCTTCAAGATTTTCTTCAAATCCTTCACATTTAGTACTATTCTGTAATTCTTCAATTTTTTCAATAACATGATTAACTTCGTTATCAGGATACAAAATATCCGTTGCGGGTAATATAGTCACTTCATCAACGCGTTGTAAAGAACGTTGTGTATTACGATCATAAAAACGAATGCTTTCTATTTCATCATCAAAGAATTCAATACGAATAGGATTATCATATTGAATTGAATAAACATCAATAACACCACCACGTTTAGAAAAGTAAAAAGGTTCATCAACACGTTGCGTAGATGAATAACCACCTTGATATAGTTTTTCTCTTAAATATAATGGCTTAATAATATCCCCTGTTTTTAAATGAATAACATGGGATAAATATAATTCTTTATTAGGAATGTATCGAATTAATGAATGTGTATGACATATCACTACTTTAGGTTGATCATTGGTTAATTCATAAAGTGTACTAATTCTTTCACCCATGATTTCTCCTGAAGCCGCTAAAGCTTCAACTCTTAATGATTCATCACTAGGAAAGAATAAAACCTGATTATTTAATAATTCTTGTAATTGTCCATATAATAATTGAGCTTGATATAAACTATCTTTAACGATTAACATATGACGTGGTAACGTCAAAAAAGCACTAGCAATGAGGATAGCCTCATCGCTAGCGTGTGATACAACAATGTCTCCTTTGCCTTTAAGCATAGCAATATATGCTGGATTATCTTTAATAATTTGAATAATCTTTTTCATAATACCTCCTAATTATAGCTATTCATAGCTGCGTTAAATCCTTTATCTAAATAAGTTTTAACTGCTTCTACTGCTTTATTAACACCTTCATTAATCAGAGGTTGTTGTAAAGGAGTGAATTTTCCTAAGACATAATCTATTGTATTGATACGTTTATCCTTTTCAATACCAATACGAATTCGTTTAAAATTTTGTGTTCCAGTTTGAGCTATAATGCTTTTAATACCATTATGTCCTCCAGATCCTCCTGTTTCTCTTAGACGTAATTTACCAGTTGGCATATCTAAATCATCATAGATAACTAATAAATCACTAATATCAATCTTAAAAAAGTGCATACATTGAATAATAGAATCCCCTGAATTATTCATATAAGTTAAAGGTTTTAAAAAGATAATATCTTCCCCTTTATATTTAAATTTAACATATTCACCCTTAAACTTTTTAATATTGATATCCACAGAAAATTCCTGAGAAAGAGCATCCATAACCATAAAACCAACATTATGTCTTGTATTGTTATATTCTTTACCAGGATTTCCTAATCCTACAATTAATTTCATAAAAATCTCCTATCTTGCGACAATGACCACACTAACTCCAGTAATTAAAAGATGATTATCCAATATTTTTTCTTTATTACTATGATAGAGTATATGATAGTCTTTCTCTAGTTCAACATCAATGTTGTCTTTAGAAGCATTAAAGAATACAATAAAATCTTTATATTCACCTTCATCTTGATGTAAACTGTATTTTATCATACGATGATTAACATTTTCAGTATGGACATTTTTGCGTATTTTATCATAGTTGTCATATCTAAAGCAAGGGTTATTTTTTCTGATACGTAATATTAACTGTGTAAATTGTACAGCTTCATTTTCCATATCCTTTCTATTCCAATCTAGTGCATTCACATGATCACCAGCATTATAGGTATTTTCTAGTCCAGATTTAGTTCTAAAAAATTCCTGTCCACTATGAATAAAAGGAATACCTTGAGCTAAAACAGTTGCTGCTAACATCATCTTTAGACGTCTTTTTCTTGTATGTTCATCTTCATCATGATTAGAAATAGCTAATTTATCAAAACATGTAGCATTATCATGACATTCAACATAATTAATGGATTGATTAATCTTTGTAAATTTGTCTAAATTACATATAGCCTTCATCGCATCATTGGTTTTATAAGTATCACCTGAAAAATAGCCTTTACTTTCCATTTGATTGGTACCTCGACATGTATCCCTAAAGAAATCATTAAAGAAACCAATATGAGGTGTCTTATGATTATTTTGGATAGTTGTACGTTTATCTTCAGCTAAGGCTGTACCCATATTCCAACCTTCACCATAAATCATAAATGAAGGATCAATAGCTTTTCCCTGGGCATCAATAAGATTAATGGTTTCTTGATCAATAATACCCATTAAATCAAACCTAAAACCATCAATACCATAAACAACCTGCCAACGTTTACACATATCTAAAATATATTTTCGACACATTAATGCTGTTGTATTTAAATCATTACCACACCATGAACCATTAGATAATGTTCCATCAGGATATCTTCTAAAATAATAATGTGGTGTTGTTTGTTCTAGTGGATTATTATTAACATCATGCATATGATTAAAAACAACATCTGCAATAACACGAATACCTCTAGAATGCATAGCTTCAACCATTTGTTGAGCCTCTCTAATACGTTTATAACCATCATTCGGATCAGTTACATAACTACCCTCAGTCACACCATAATGAGCAGGATCATAACCCCAATTATATAATTCCAAAGGATGTGTTTCATCCACAGTCGCAAAATCATTAATAGGCATTAATTGAACATGGGTAATACCTAAGCATGATAAATAATCCAATCCTGTTGGATTTCCACTATCCGTTGATGTATTTTGTTCAGTAAAAGCTAAAAACTTACCTTTATTTTGCATTCCACCTGATAAAGAAGAAGAAAAATCTCTTACGCTTACTTCATATATAACAGCATCGGTTTTCTTTTCTAGTGGTGCCATTTCAGTTTTATGAAATGGCAATTTATCCAT
The DNA here is from genome assembly GCA_021201315.1 of Erysipelotrichaceae bacterium. Lineage (GTDB taxonomy): Bacteria > Bacillota_I > Bacilli_A > Erysipelotrichales > Coprobacillaceae > JAJQDJ01. Next base: position 22,791 of record JAJQFG010000052.1, on the reverse strand, counting down.
ATCAACAATCACGCAAGTACGATTATTAGAAGTTAAAGCATCAGCATATGGATCCATTGCAATTGTATAACTGCCTGCTATTTTAATCAAATAGAAATATTCGCAATTCTCGAAATCTCCTTCAATAGTAGCATAATAAACACCCTTACTACCTCTTTTCATAGGGAACAATAAGTCTTGACCATCTTTAATAACTTTTAAAATAATACCTGTTGATAAAGGTGACCAAAGCTTAAATGTTGTTCTTTCTTTTGTATAATGACATCCTAAATCATTACCATCATAATAATATAATTCATCAAACTCTTTACACATTGAAAGCTTAGAAAAATCTAAAAAGCAAGACAAACCATAAGCATCAACAATCTTATAAACTCTACCCATATGGAAATTAACCATAAACCTATATTCCTTAAAACCAGGATATTGACTTGATTGCAAGGCATCACCATTTAAAAGCATCAACTCCTCATTAAATATATCTTTTAAGTAAAACTTACTACTAACACCATTATAATAATTTTCTGAAAGATATACCCTAATTTCATTAAAATTAACTGCATACGCTTTCATCCTTACAGCATTTTCTTCCATTATATCCTCCTAAATGTTATGTATAATCATTGAAATAAGTATATCATACGACAATAAAAAAAACTATGAAAAATCCAAAAAATAACATATGATTAACACTTGACACGAATAAAGCTTTTTATATAATGATGAAGGGGGCTTTTATGAAAAATATTAAATATTTTATACCATCATTAGTGATTATGATGATTATCTTTTCCTTTTCATTACAAACTGGTGAAGAATCATCTGGTTTAAGTATGGCTATAGTGAATTGGATTTACACTCATTTACATATATCTATAAGTGAATTTATTGTTAGAAAGGCAGCTCACATGAGTGAATATGCCTTACTATCGTTAAGCCTTATTTTTGGTTTTTATAAATCAGGTTTTTCATTAAAGTATATTATTATTGATACTTTATTAGTAACATTTCTTTATGCTTGTAGTGATGAGATGCATCAACTACTTGTGAGTGGCAGAGCAGGACAATTTAGAGATGTTATAATCGATACTTGTGGAGGTATGATTGCAACATTTTTATATTTATTCTATTCAAAAAGGCGAAATTAATTTTCGCCTTATTTTATCTTCTTTTCCATTAAATAACGTTTGAGCCTAACGCCGCGACGTTCTACAATTTGTTTTTCAATACATTGATAACCTCTTGCTTCAAAAAAAGGTTTTGATGTAATTGATGCATTTGTATTCATGTGAGTATTTCCTCTTGCTGTCGCATATCTTTCTAAATTTTCCAACAATAAAGTTCCGACTCCCTGATTTAAATAATCGCTATCAACATATAAACGATCCAAATAACCAGTTTGACCTATATTGCCAAAACCAATAATATGTTCATTGTCAACTACCACTAAAGTATGATTCTTATTCAAAGATGTTTCCCAACGATAAACATTAGCCTCTTTAGGTGCCCATGCTTCTAACTGTTCTTCAGTATAATCTTTAGCACATACACTATGAACATTATCATAGAACAACTGCATAACTTCTTCTAAATCTGATGGCTGATATAATCTTATATCCATGATATCTGCCTCCTTACAATGATTAATTATAGCACAAGAGAAAAAAATAAGAAAGAAGGTTAACCTTCTTTCTTTGATTATTTATTAAATTCCAAATAATAAATCAACATAACTTGGCATTGGCCAATAAGCTTCATCAACCTTAGTTTCAATTGTATCGGCAGTTGCACGTAAATCATTCATTGCAGCAAATACACCATCACGCCATAATACTGAAACTTCATGAATTTCTCCATCGCATGCCATAGCTTTTTCGATTTCTGCATCCAAAGTATCCATCTTTGTCTTCATATCTGCTAATAATTCTGATAATTCCTTAACATCATCAACTAAGAATGCATTATCAACACCTGTTTCCTTAACATCTAAAGCTGTCTTAGTAACATCTTTCAAATATTTAACAGCTGCAGGATAAATTTCATTTCTAGCCATCTTTGATGCAGTCAAAGCTTCAACTTGAATTGTCTTATTGTAGTTATCTAATAAGATTTCATATCTAGAGGCTAATTCAACACGTGAATAAACACCTAATCTATCAAGCATTTCAATATTCTTTTCTTCTTTTAAGCAATCCATAGCATCAACAGTATTCTTGTTGTTGTGTAAACCACGTTTTTCAGCTTCAACTTCCCATTCTGCTGAATACCCATCACCATTGAAAATAATACGTTGATGTTCGCTTAAGAACTTTCTAATAACTTCTCTAGGTGTCATACCACCTTCAATTAAATCAGCCATTTCAATCATTTCTTCAGCTAATATAGCATTTAAAATCGTATTAGGACCAGCGATTGATTGAGCGGAACCAACTGCTCTAAATTCAAACTTATTACCAGTAAATGCAAATGGTGAAGTTCTATTACGATCAGTATTATCCTTAGAGAAATCAGGAACAACTGATACACCAGTTTTGAAACGACCTGAGTCAACTTCTTCCATCTCAGTACCATCAATAATAGCTTGAACCAATTTATCAATTTCTTCACCTAAGAACATAGAAATAATTGCTGGAGGTGCTTCATTAGCACCTAATCTATGATCATTACCTGCAGATGCAATGGACATACGTAATAAATCAGCATATTCATCTACTGCTTTTACCGTACAAGCAAGTGTAGCTAAGAATGGTAAATTATTAACTGGATCATCACCAGGATTGAATAAATTAACACCCGTATTAGTTGTTACAGACCAGTTATTATGTTTACCAGAACCATTGATACCTTCAAATGGTTTTTCATGCAATAAACATCTTAAACCATGTTTTTTAGCAATATCTTGAGCTAAAATCATTAATAAGTGATTGTTATCACTTGTAATATTTACTTTTCTATAAACACATGCAACCTCATGTTGTGCAGGTGCGACTTCGTTATGTTTTGTTTTAGAAGGAATACCATATTTCCATAATTCCTTATCTAAATCTTTCATGAATGCAGAAACTTTACGTTTTAAGCTACCAAAATAATGATCTTCTAATTCTTGACCTTTTGGAGCCATAGAACCATATAAAGTTCTACCAGTTAACTTCAAATCCATACGTTTTTGATAATATTCATCAGCAACTAAGAAATACTCTTGTTCACTACCAACAGATGCTGTTACTTGTGTTACATCATCCATACCTAATAAAGGCAATAATTTAAGTGAAGCAGCATTCAAAGCATCAACTGATTTTAATAATGGTGTCTTTTTATCCAAAGCTTCACCAGTATAAGAACAGAATAAAGTAGGAATATATAATGTTCCATCTTTTACAAAAGCTGGTGATGTACAATCCCAAGCTGTATAACCTCTTGCTTCAAAAGTAGCTCTTAAACCTCCAGATGGGAAAGAAGAAGCATCAGGTTCACCTTTTCTTAAAGTCTTACCACTAAACTCTAAGACAGCTTTATTTCCTTCTGGTTCTAAGAAAGCATCATGCTTTTCAGCTGTTAAACCTGTCATTGGCATAAACCAGTGAGTAAAGTGAGTAGCTCCGTGTTCAATTGCCCAAATTTTCATTGCATTAGCAATCACAGTTGCTGTTTCTCTGGCTAAAGGTTCTCCTTTATCTAATGCAGCATGAAATGCTTTATAAGTTGATTTTGGTATACGTTCACGCATCACATCATCACTAAATGTTAAACACCCATAATCTTCAAGTAATTCACTCATATCCATTGAAAAATTCCCCCTTGTCTTTCTAAACATTGTATCAATTTATGAATTCAAAGTCTATATAAATTCTCAATGTTTATGAGGCTATTATAATGGCAATATTTCAATATGTCAACAACAAAATAATATTTTTTTATCACACATTTATTTTTTTATCATATTTATTTAAAAAAAAGAGATTAGCTATTCTCTTCAATCTCTCTTCTTCTACGTTCTCTTTTTCTTTGTCTACGTTCTTGTTTTTTAAGTTCACGCTTACTATCTGTATAATCTTGAACATTACAATGAATACGTCTATTTTCTTTCAATATAGCATCAACAAACCCAACACGATCTTTTGGGAAAAACTTATTCTTCTTTCTATCAACATCATATAATTCAATCGCACGCGCACGCATAATAATTGATGTAAATGTTTCCTTAGGATCCATAATTGTTTCGCAATTCATTAAGTTAATTTCTTTATTTTTTCTTATAAGGTAGCGATATGTCACTGTCTTATTACCAACAATATATCGATAAGGTCTAAAGCCTACCATATATAATGTAATAACTATACCTCCTCCACCAACAATATAAAAATCACTTAATGCATGAGCATAAAATACATCATATAATAAAATATAAATAGCATATAACCAATAAACAATGACAAACAATCTCACTGTTAGGTTAGTGCTTGGTTTAAACTCCTGCTCTATATTACTTTGATTAATTTGTTCGTTATCCATAAAAGCCTCACTTCCTATTGCATTATTATACATGAATAAACCTTTTTTGACAACACAATAATCATATTTTAAGAAATAAAAAGAACGGATTAACCGTTCTTAATATCTTATTTAATTGTAGATATTCTAACTTATTAATTAAGCATTATCTTGTCTTTCGTATACTAATAAGAATGGAATATAAACAACTGTACAAACTGCCATAACAATAATCTGAGATACAGCACCCATGATATTAGCACCAGTAGCTAAGAATCCAAATAAGATTGGTGGACAAGTCCAAGGAGCTTGTACAACACATTTTGGACAGAATCCAATTAATGTTAAGATATAACCAACAACGATACAAGCACATGGTGCTAAGATGAATGGAATATCTAAGATTGGGTTCAATACTAATGGAATACCAAATGTCATTGTTTCATTGATGTTGAATAATCCAGGAACGACTGATAAAGTTGCGATAGCTTTTGTATCTTCTTTCTTACCAAAGATAAAGATTGCGAAGATTAAACCTAATGTAACACCAGAACCGCCCCATTCTGCAAACATTTGCATCATAGTGATATTTAATACGTTTTCTGGAGTTCCACCAGCTGAATAAGAAGCCATATTTTCAACGATCATTGGAGTAAAGATTGATTCCTTAACAGCAGAAACCATGTTGTTACCATGAATACCAACGCACCAGAATAACATGATGATGATATAAAGGATAACTACGGCAACAATGTTACCACCGATAACTTGTTTCAATGGTTCCTGTACATAAGTAGAAATCAATGAGTTCAAGTCTAATCCAAGGAATGTAGTAGAGCACCATCCTACAGCACCAACAATAATTAATGCTAAGCAAGTAGGAATAGTTACTTCGAATGCTTTGGCAACTCCTGGAGGAACTTGGTCAGGCATTTTAATCTTTAATGCATCTACTTTACGTAATGCACAATAACATTCCATACCTAAGATACCAACGATTAATCCAGTAAATAAACCAGTTGCACCCATGTAAGAAGTTTGAATAGCTGAGAATGTTCCTAAATCACCTAATGAGAATGCAGTCGTTACATCTGCATAAGTATCATATGAGAATGTATTGTATTCAGCTACAAATCCAGAATTCAAAGCTTGTTCCAACAATTCACTAATAGTTACAGTAGTTGTTTCAGCACCCATTGTTCCTTCAACAGCAGGAGTATATGCAGCCATATCACCAATGCTCCAAGAATAAGGAGTAACAGTAAACCACATCATAAATGCTAAAACTGCAGGGTATGCTCCCTGTTCACCGTTAGCAAGAGCAATATTTTCTCCAACTAACATACAAATACCAACCGCGATACAACCAATAGTAGCAGTGTTAATTGCACTAAAAATACTATTTAATGGTTCTAATACCATGATTGGTGAGAAAAATACGCCTAAACCAGTACTATCATTTACTAATACTGAAGTCCATAATACGGCTACAGCACCAGAAATAGTGGCAGGCATGTAATCTTGGAATGCGTTCTTGATTGATGACAAATATTTGTTTTGTCCACACCAAGCACCTACGCGTCCCATCACGTCAGCAAAAGCGTCCATATCATTTTTTCCTCCCTTTTTTATATGATATATGTATATTTTAACCGATTGAATATTTTAAACAATAATTTGAGAATTCTATGGTTAAGTTATTCATTTATATTAAATAAAACAATTCATTATTTGACATTTTTACCCAAATATTATGAATAATTTTATTCATTTTATACAAAGAAAAAGCTTAGTATAAACTAAGCTTCCGCCAATAAATGATCAATAAACTATTTGTGTCAAAAATATTTTAAGGAATTAATGAAACTTACTGACAATACAATTCTAACAAAATCTTACACAATTACAATTCTTATAAATTCAATTGAATAATTTATTCGTTAAATTAGTATAATGTTTGACATTTTATGAATATAAAAATCATCATTGAAAAAGCTTAGGTCAAACCTAAGCCTTTTTCTATAGTGAATAATAAACTGATATTTTCTACTTCGCCCACATTATAAAAAATGAATTATTTATTTTCACTAACAATTTTTAAAGCAGCTTTTAAGACATTTTCACCATTCATAGTTCCATAATCACGCATATCAATGACTGCAACCGGTGTAATTCCTTCGGCTTTTTTCTCTAATGATTTCAATTGGTGTCTAACTTGTGGCCCTAACAAAATGACATCCCAATCTGCTATCATTTTCTCAGCTTCTGTAAATGGAACTGCCTTAATTTCTGCTTCGATACCATCTTCTTTTGCAGCTTTCTCCATTCTTTGCACCAACATACTTGTTGACATACCAGCATTACATACTAATAATATTTTCATTTTTACTCCTTTCAGTAGGAAGAGTAAGAAAAGGATAAATATCTCTTCCCAACAAAATCATTTTATCAAATATTTATTCATAATACCGAATCATTGGTTATGTTGATAAATGATTATCAATATTCATCATCTATAGTTTTCAATCATTGAAAAAATAATTTCAAAAAGATTACTTATTTTCTTCAATGATCTTGATAGCACTTTGTAATACCTTCTCACCATTCATCATGCCATAATCACGCATATCAATCACCGCAACTGGTGTTTTTCCTGCAGCCTTTTTCTCCATTGCTTTTAATTGATGTCTGACTTGTGGTCCTAACAGAATGACATCCCATTCTGCAACATGTTCTTCAGCTTCAGTAAATGGAACAGCCATAATTTGGGCATCGATATTTTGTTCTTTAGCAGCCACTTCCATTCTTTGCACCAACATACTCGTTGACATTCCTAAATTACATACTAATAATATTTTCATAAACTTCTCCTTTCTTAGAAAGAATAATTTCTTCCTGACAAGGCTATTTTATCAAACTATTTCACTAATAACTTTTATGTAAGAAGGGTCGAAAAATAATTTTCATAATAATTGTTATGAATGAAAAAATGATTGATAAAATAATATCAATCATTATTTAGAATAGTGTATATGAACCAGTTTCCATTGATTATTTTCTTTGATAGCTATTTGTGTTTCTAAGCCTTCAATACCATATTCTTCTAAAGTATCACGTCTAATACATTCAGTATGATATTTAAAGATAATAATTGCAGTATTATCATCAATGAATCTTATTTCATGAGGATTATCTTCTATTAATTTTATACTTTGATAATTACTTTCTATAACACCATTCAAAAAATCATTATATATAGAATCAATTCCATTATACTGTTTAGTAATGGATATTAATGAACACGATTGTTTTTGACTCCATAAATTTCTAAATTGTTGTTCATTGTGACTACTAATCGTATCTTTATAAGTTTCTACTAATTGATTCAATTGTTCAAAATCATTCATTTTAATGCCTCCAATACTGTGTTAATTTTTTCTGATATAAGGATACTTTGATTTTCAATTTGTGTTGGACAATAAGTATTTGGATTAATACATGCGTAGATAGCATTTTTATTTTGATAAGTCATCTGCCAAAATGGATACTTAATAATACTTGGTGTATTTTCTCCAACACCTATTTCTAAATATACTATCTTCATATCTTGATGTCTTCTAATAAAATCACTATATCTTTCAGATGCCTTATGCCAACCTTCATCTTCAACAAATGTGTTATCACAACGGAGATTGGTTGTCATAGGTGCTCCGCATATTGGACAATATGGAATCATATCAGTAGGTATTTTCATATGATTTTGATATTCTATCATTTTTGTGATTTGTTCCTTATTGTCATAAGTAATTTGCTTGCAGGGTTTACTGCATTGAAATAATCCATAATCTCCTTGAATATAAAATAAACGTTTTTTGTCAAAACCACTTCTTTGAAAACAATGGTCAACATTAGTTGTTAAAACAAAGTAATCTTTATTTTTTATAAGTTCAAATAAATCTTTATATACCTTTAAATCGTGCTCTTTATAACGATTAAGATAAATATGTCTACTCCAATAAGCCCAATATTCTTCTAAATCCTCAAAAGGATAAAAACCAGCTGTATACATATCCGCAAAATGATATTTATCAATAAAATCAGAAAAATTATCTTCAAATACAGGACCACTATAAGATAATCCTGCGGCCGTTGATAATCCTGATCCAGCACCAATAATAATAGCATCACAATCATTAATAACTTGTTTAAGTTTTAAGTATTTGTTCATAAATTTGTTTGTCTTCATCTTTGAATACATTAAAAATAACCTCCATTTCTGTATGTGTTTGTTGTATATATTCTTTAACTGTTTCGATAGCTATAGTAGCCGCATCATATTGAGGAAAACGAAATTCACCAGTAGAGATGCAACAAAAAGCTAGAGACTTCAATTGGTAAGCATCAGCAAGTTCTAAACATGATCTATAACATGACTTTAATAACTCACAATCATGATTCGTCAGTTTTCCTTGAATAATAGGTCCAACCGTATGAATAACATAGTTTGCAGGTAGATTGTATCCCTTAGTGATTTTAGCTTTACCTGTTGGTTCTAATGTTTCCTGTACTTTCATGATGTTGTAACATTCTAATCGTAATTGGATGCCTGCATAAGTATGAATAGCATTATCGATGCATCGATGATTGGGTATAAAGCATCCTAGCATTTGATTGTTGGCTGCATTGACAATCGCATCTACTTTAAGTAAAGTAATATCTCCTTGATAAAGATATATATGATCTTGTAATAGTTTTAATTGAGATATGCCAGTTACTTTTTTATTTGCTAATTCTTCTTGTAGATAAGCATCTTGAATTGATATAAATTCTTTACTGATAGGTTTTGGTTCACGAATATTCATAAGTGTTCTAAGTAATAGTTTTTTATCTGATAATGTTTTAGGTATATAAGTAATGATTTCAGATTCATCTAATAAATAATTTATAAGATAATCAAGACGTTCAATTTGATTCATAGTGTTTTCCTTTCGTTGTAACTAGATTTATTACAATATACATTATCTTCGTTGTAATGTCAATAGTTACATCAAAAATAAATAAAAACACTCATTTGAGTGTTTTTAATTCAATATATTTTCTTGTATCATCTATAACATCCTGTAATGTGATTTGTTTGAGTTCGTTTTCTAAAGCTGTTTGAACCTGTTGGAGTTTATCATCTAAAGCATGATGAATGTTTCTTCCTACAGGGCAATTTTGATTAGGGTTTTCATGAAAATGGAATAATTCATCATTGTTAATACATTCTACTGCTTCATAAATATCATAAAATGTAATTTCATTCAATGGTTTGATAATGGTCGATCCTCCTGAACCACGTTGAACCTTAATGATATCAGCAGCTTTAAGCTGTGATAATATTTTACGTATAATCACAGGATTAACTTGCACGCTTGATGCTAAAAATTCACTTGTTACCTTTTCATTCTTAAATGTATCAATACATGTTAGAACATGGACTGCAATCGTAAAACGACTGGATATCTGCATAATATCACCTCAATGAGATTATAAAGAATATTTGTTGTAATGTCAATTGTTACAAAAGAAAAAAGTGTCCTAGACACTTTTATTGATTAATTGATGGTGTTGAATCTTTCAATACAACATCATGGGCACCACCTTCAACAATACTTGTTGAAGAGACAAGTGTAATTTTAGCTTTTTGTTGAAGCTCAGGAATAGTTAAAGCACCACAGTTACACATTGTTGATTTAATTTTAGCAAGTGATAAACCAACATTATCTTTTAAAGAACCAGCATAAGGAACATAAGAATCTACGCCTTCTTCAAATGATAATTTCTCATCGCCACCCATATCATATCTTTGCCAGTTTCGCGCTCTTGCACTACCTTCACCCCAGTATTCTTTCATATATTGACCATTGATCATTACCTTGTTTGTAGGTGATTCATCAAAACGAGAGAAATATCTTCCTAACATAATAAAATCAGAACCCATAGCTAAAGCTAAAGTCATATGATAATCATGGACAATACCACCATCACTACAGATCGGAATATAAATACCAGTTTCCTTGAAATATTCATCTCTAGCTTTGGCAACTTCAATCGTAGCAGTAGCTTGACCTCTACCAATACCCTTTTGTTCACGAGTAATACAAATAGAACCGCCACCAATACCAATCTTAATAAAATCAGCACCACAATCAGCTAAGAATCTAAACCCATCTTTATCAACAACATTTCCAGCACCAACTTTAACACTATCACCATAATGATCTCTAATCCATTTTAAGGTAATCTTTTGCCATTCAGTAAAACCTTCACTAGAATCAATACATAGTATGTCAGCTCCAGCTTCAACTAATGCAGGAACCCTTTGGGCATAGTCTCTAGTATTAATACCAGCTCCAACAATATAACGTTTATCTTCATCCAATAATTCATTAGGATTGGATTTTCTTGAATCATAATCTTTTCTAAAAACAAAAGAATCTAATGTTTGATCATCATTAATAATAGGTAAAGCATTTAATTTATGATCCCAAATAATATTATTAGCTTCTTTTAAAGTTGTTCCACTTTTAGCAGTGACTAATTTTTCAAAAGGTGTCATAAAGTCTTTCACTTTATCATCAAGCGACATACGTGAAATACGATAATCTCTACCTGTTACAATACCTACTAGTTTCCCATTAGCAGTCCCGTCAACTGTAACAGCCATAGTTGAATGTCCTGTCTTTTCTTTGAGTTCTATCACATCTTTTAACGTAGATTCTGGTGAAATATTAGAATCACTAGGTACAAAACCAGCTTTATAAGCCTTGACTTTTCTAACCATTTCTGCTTGTGATTCAATAGATTGTGAACCATAAATAAATGAACATCCTCCTTCACGTGCTAAAGCTACTGCCATTGTATCATTGGATACTGATTGCATGATAGCTGAAACTAAAGGAATATTCAAAGATAATGCTGGTTCTTCTTGACCTTTTTTGTATTTCACCAAAGGTGTTTTTAAGCTTACATTTTTTGTTTGACACTGGGCACTAGAGTATCCTGGTACCAATAAGTATTCATTAAATGTATGTGATGGTTCTTCAAAAAAATATGCCATTTTATTCTCTCCTTTTTTTTATAAATTTTTACAATTATATCATTTTTATGCTATTCGTCAACATCTTTTTGTAATTGTTCATTAATAATTGTTTCTATCTGTATCATTAAATCATTGAGTTCTTCTTTTAATGCTAAATAGTTATGAATAATAGGATTTTCATCAAATTGTTGTTTTTTTATTTCATATGTTTCTATAATTTGTGATGCATCTTCATCATGATGTTTCATTTGTACAATTTGTTGTTGAAGTTGTTTTAGCTCTTCTTCTTGCTTTAATAATTCAGGATGTTGTTTGACTAATTTTTCATAATGTTGATATTCTTGAACAAGTTCGTTGTCTAATAACCATTGATTAAGCTTTTTAGCTTTCTCTTCTATATCTTTATTCAACTTCTTCACCCTTTAAAGCCCATGTTTTGACTTCAGTAATTTTAACTTTTACTATTTGTCCTATATGATCATTATTTCCTTTGAAATTAACTAATTTTTGATGTCTTGTATAACCTGTTAACATAGACTCATCTTTTTTAGAAGTACCTTCTACTAAAACTTCTACAATTTGATCTTGATAAATAAGATTATTCTGATAAGCTTTTTCAGTAACTAAATCATTCAATCGATAAAGTCTTTTTTCTTTTGTATGTCGATCAATATCATCTTTCATTTTAGCTGCAGGAGTACCATCTCTAGGAGAATAGATAAATGTATAGGCTAAATCATAACTACAATGTTCATATAAAGTCATGGTATCTTCAAATTGTTCATCACTTTCTCCAGGAAATCCAACAATAATATCAGTTGTAATGGTACAATCAGGTATTCTTTCTTTAATTTTATCAAATAATGTTAAATAGTCTTCTCTGGTATATCGTCTACCCATTTTCTTTAGAATTTCTGTATTGCCTGATTGCACTGGTAAATGAATAGCTGGCATGATATTATCATGTGTAGCAATGGTCTCTATCATATCGTCACTAAATTCCCAAGGATGAGAAGTTGTAAAACGAATACGATCAATACCTGTTAAAGATACATCATGAAGTAATGAAGCAAAGTTATAATCATCATAGATATCATGACCATAAGAATTTACATTTTGACCTAGTAAAGTAATTTCTTTATAACCTTGTTGTATAAGTTCATTAACCTCTTCCAATATTTCTTCTTTAAGTCTTGATCTTTCTTTTCCTCTTGTATAAGGTACAATACAATATGTACAAAACTTATCACAACCATACATAATATTAACCCATGTCTTATAACGATGTGCTCTATGACTTGGTAAATTCTCAATCACATCGCCTTCTTTAGACCAAACTTCTAAAACCATTTCTTTTTCTAACATAGCTTGTTTCAATAATATTGGTAAACGATGAATATTATGCGTTCCAAATATTAAATCTATTTGTGGATGCTTTTCCAATATCTTTTTAACCACAACCTCTTCTTGAGCCATACATCCACACACACCAAAAATAAGACCTGGATTCGTACGTTTCAAATTCTTTAAATAACCAATCTTACCAAAAACTTTTTCCTCTGCATTTTCTCTAATCGCACATGTATTTAATAATACAACTTGAGCTTCTTTTATATCTTCTGTTCCTTCATATCCCATGCTTTCTAAAATACCCGCTAAAGTTTCACTATCTCTTTCATTAGCTTGACAACCATATGTTTGGATATAATATTTTTGGCCCTTACCTATACCTATCATATCTGCTGGTATTTCATAAGCATCATCAATATGATGAATATCATCTTTTCCTCTATGTCTCGCTTCTTTTAAAGAAGGCGCTTTAAAATATTCACTATAATCTTTCATACTTTCACCACTTTCCCACCTATTATATCAAAAGATTTATATTTATAAAGAAAAAAATAAGGACAAAGTCCTTATTTTAAGATTTTTATCCAAAGAATCCGTCAGGTTGGATTGAGAAGTATAAATATGATCCTTCTTTAGTCTTTTTGAATAATCCTTTGCAGTAAGCTGCTGCATCTTCAGGAGACATTTCAGTTTCGCATTCTACTTCTGCTTTAATTCCTTTTTTACCGATGAATGTGCATTTAACCTTATCATCTTCATATCCATCGAAATAGTCAATTAATTTTTGAACCTGAGCTGTTTGCATTAACAATTTACATTTAGCCATTTTTAAATTTCCTCCTTTTAGCTATTTCTATTATACCTATTTTTCAAGAAAATTAAAAGAGTTTTTCATGCGTTTCTACATTTAATCTTAATGAAGTAATCGTTTGATGGTCAATGGTTAAATCATAGAATGATGGAATGCAATATATTTCGTTTCCACCTGGTACTATATAACCTCTTGCGATTGCGATAGCTTTCATTGCTTGATTTAATGATGCAGCACCAATGACTTGAATAGTAACTTGTTGATGCTCTCTTAAAAGGCATGTTAAAGCGCCAGCCACTTTACTTGGAATGGACGAAGAAGATACTTTCATAGTTTCCATTATTTATTTCCTCCTTATCATACTATATGATAAGGATTACATTTTATACCTAAAAAGGATGATGAGGATCAATTAGAATACGTTGAATATGACTACATTGATTATTATCAAAAGAAAGCAAGGTAGCGCATAATTGACCTTCTCCATCAGCCACCACAAAAGGACCCATTAAACCATTTTGCATACGTTTAATAATACCTTCTTTTTCACAACCAATAACACTATCATAAGGTCCTGTCATACCAACATCACATTGAAAAGCTGTACCATGTTCTAATATTCTTTCATCAGCCGTAGCTACGTGAGTATGTGTCCCTAAAACTGCTGAAACTTTACCATCCAAATAATAACCTAAAGCTATCTTTTCACTTGTAGTTTCCCCGTGGAAATCAACAATATGAATATCACTATCATCCTCTATTAACAACTCATCAATAGCTTCAAAAGGATTCTGTGATTTTCCATCCATAAAAGTTAAACCTAATAAATTAGTCACTCTTATTTTTTTACCTTTAATCTCAATAATTCGAGAACCAACACCTGGTAAAGCTTTAGGTTGATTATAAGGCACAATTAAACGATCAGCTTCATCTATATAATCTAATAATTCTTTTTTAGAAAAAGTATGATTACCCATAGTCATTAATGAAATACCTTGAAACAAGAAAAAATCATAATGTTTCTTTATAAGTCCTTTACCATGTGTTGCATTTTCAACATTAGCAATAACGATATCAATATCATATTTATTTCTTAACTTTGGTAAATACTCTTCTATCATATTTCTTCCAATATTACCAAAAACATCTCCAATAAATAGTATATTCATAGATCCTCCCTTTTAAAAAAAGATAGGTTAAACCTATCTTTATTTAGCAATTTCATTAGCACGAATTTCACGAATCACAGTAACTTTAATATGTCCTGGATAAGTTAATTCATTTTCAATCTTATCTTTGATATCTCTTGCAAGTTTATGACTTGTAAGATCATCTACCTTGTCTGGTTTCACAATAACACGAATTTCGCGGCCTGCTTGAATCGCATAAACCTTATCAACACCATCAAAACCTTTAGATATTTCTTCAAGTTTTTCTAATCTTTGAATATAATTCTCAATTGTTTCACTTCGACTACCTGGTCTAGCAGCTGATAATGTATCTGCAGCTGCAACTAAAATAGATATAATGCTAGTAGGTTGTACATCGCCATGATGTGATTCAATGGCATTAACAACTGTTGCATTTTCTCCATATTTTTTAGCAAATTTCGCACCTAATTCAACGTGGCTACCTTCCATTTCATGATCCACAGCTTTACCAATATCGTGAAGTAAACCTGCACGACGCGCTAACTGTTGATTCAATCCAAGTTCAGCTGCCATCATTCCAGCAAAATGTGCCACTTCTTTGGAATGCTGTAAGGCATTCTGTCCATAGCTGGTACGATATTTCAATTTACCAATCATACTAATCAATTCTTTATTCATTCTTGAAATACCTAATTCAAAAATAGCATCTTCACCAGCTTTATAAATTGTTTCGTTCAATTCTTTTTTTGTACGACTAACAACATCTTCAATACGTCCTGGTTGAATTCTTCCATCTCTAATTAATGTTTCTAAAGATAATCTAGCTACTTCTCTTCTTATTGGATCAAAGCATGAAATTGTAATTGCTTCTGGTGTATCATCAATAATAAGTTCTACCCCTGTAGCATTTTCAATAGCCTTAATATTACGTCCTTCTCTACCAATAATTCTACCTTTCACTTCTTCACTAGGTAATGCTACTACATTAACTGTTCTTTCAATAGTTTCTTCCTGTGAATAACGACTAATCGCATCTGCTATAATATCTTTAGCAATCATGGAAGCTTTAGCTTTAGCTTCTTCTTCCTGTTCCTTAATATAAGCAGTCATTTCTTTAGAGATTTTTTGTTCAACTTGTTTAAATAATTCTTCTTTTGCTTCGTTGGCACTCATCGCTGCAATTTTTTCTAATTCACCAATTTGTGAATCAATTTTTTCTTTGAGTTGTGCCTCCAATTTACCTA
This sequence comes from Erysipelotrichaceae bacterium, assembly GCA_021201315.1. Classification (GTDB taxonomy): domain Bacteria; phylum Bacillota_I; class Bacilli_A; order Erysipelotrichales; family Coprobacillaceae; genus JAJQDJ01. The sequence goes on along the minus strand of JAJQFG010000052.1, from coordinate 6,660 downwards.
GTTCTTTACTCTTCTTATCCAATTGCTTTGTCTTGTCTTCCAAAACATTTTCTTTTCCTTGTAAAGCAATATCTCTACGATCAATGTTTTGTTCTCTTTGCAATAGCTTATTTTCCATCTTAGTAACTTCTAAGCGTTGTTTCTTGATTTCTTTTTCAGCATCAAGCTTATATTCATAAGCTTGGGTTTTAGCATCAAGCATCGCCTCTTTTACTATATTGTCAGCTTTGGCATTTGTCTCTTCAATAATTTTTGAAGCATCTCCGTTTGCTTTAGAAATTTTTAACTTTGTTAAAATAAAGTAGATTAAAATACCAAAAGCGACGGCTAGAACATAGGTTAAAATAGTGAATGGTGTCATATTATTCCTCCTATAATTCCTATGATATCATTTAAACCGTGCAAATACGCACATGGGTATTATAGCTCATTTTTAGGCAATTGACAATAAAATATGCATTTTCAAAACAAAAATTCTAGCAATCCTCTTGTGGGTTTGCTATAACATATTGCTCAGGGAATATAAGATATACAATTTTAATGAGATACTTGTCAATCAACAATATGAAAAGTGTTGTTATCACGTTAAAAAGTGTATGCATACATGCCACTTGTTGAAGTGGCGAAGATACTATTGTTTTAAAGAATGAGACAAATGATGTATAAGTACATAGTAAATAAAATACAGCAGTACCAATCGTATTCATCAATAAATGAAACAGTGCTAATCTTTTAGCATCATTATTACTTATGATTGAAGTCAATATTCCTGTCATGGTACTACCAATGTTAAAGCCAAATATCATATAAACTGCTTTAGAAAAAGGAATGATATTCTTGATTACCAATGATTGTAAAATACCTATAGATGCACTGGAACTTTGAATAATCGTTGTTAATATAAAACCATATACAACCATTATAAACGGATGATTGACTTTAAAAAATATATCAATATTTATATTACCTAATCCTATTTGTAAAAAATCTAATCCAATAAATAATAATCCTAATCCCAATAAAACTTCTCCAACTGTTTGATATCTAGTCAATACTAAAATAACACCAACTATAGCCAATAATGGTGCTATTATGCCAATATCCAATGTCAAAATCTGTCCAGTAATCGTTGTTCCTATATTGGCTCCCATTAATATCCATATCGCACTTTCTAATGAAATAAGATGACTATTAAGACAAGATATAAGCATAATAGTCATAGCTGAAGAACTTTGTATAATAGCTGTTAAAATAATACCTAAAACAATAGATAAATATTGATTATTAAAAGATAGAAGTATATGTTTCATAGTATCATTCATACAATTTTCTAATGATTCACTCATTAGATGCATCCCATACAAAAATAAAGATAATCCTGATAATATATCCACTATAATCACCTATTTCATATTATGTATGTTGATGAAAAACAATGCTTTTGACTTTATCATGAAGTCTTAATTGTTGACACAAATCATAAATAATCATCATATATGATAAAAATAACGGTGAGAAAACCATACCAATAATACCACATAAATCGCCAAATAAAGCTAATCCTATAAATAATATAATAGGATGAATACGCACATATTTAGAAAATAAATAAGGTTGAAGATACGAAGATTCTAAATATTGTAAAACAACGATAGCAATAAACGAAGTATAACCTAAATTCATATCCATAAAGTATTCATAAATAATAATAGGTAATCCACCAATATATGGTCCAATATAAGGAATGAGATTTGTTACAGCTAAAAAGAAAGCAATGATATAAAACATTTGTTGATCGATAAAATAAAAAGGAATCAAACATAATAGATAAAAACATATAAAATCCAATAACATTGATTTCATAAATCGATAAGTGACAAGTTTAATTCTCTTTAATGCCTGCATATAAAGGCTTTGTTTAGAAAAAGGAATATGAAAAACAAGTGATTCAATAAGATGCATATTATCATAGGATAAATAAAAAGATATACCTAATGATAAAGCAATATTACTTATCCAATAGATAACAGATTGACTAACATTGCTGATAATATTCATTAAATAGTCTATTAATTGATATTTGTCTAAGAAACTATAAATACTTCTAATAATAGGATGAATATCATTATAATGGGACGAAAATATTTCATAACATATCATACATTGATCCATAATATTAGGTAAAATAAAATAAGCAATGATAAGCGCTAATACTCCAAAAGTAAGATATAAGTATATAACGACTATTTGACGTTTAATATTTATAGAAAAATAGTTAATGATTGGTTCTAATAAGAAATGAATAAATATAGCTATGATAATTGGTAAAACAAGTTTAAATATATAAGCTAAAATATCCCCTATATGAAATAACATATAAACATAATAAATAAGTAATAAACATATACTATAGATAATGATATTTTTAGCTAAATGAATGTTCATAATATCACCTTATATCAAGTATATCCATAAAATGACAATTTACGCAAAAAAGAGCAACTGCTCTTTTATTGTGTTTTAATACTTTTAACATTAGACCAATCGGAATAATATCTTTTACCATTGACTGATTGGAATGTACGTGTTCTTACATAATAGGTTTTATTAGATGATAAGTCTGATACATCAATATTGGTATTTTTATTACCATTCACTTGTACTGATTTAGAATTGTAGAATTTAGAAGATAAAGCATATTGTACTTCATATCTAGATATTTCTGCTTTTTGCGATACTTTTGCAGTAAAACCATTTGATTTAGCTGTTAATGATAATAAAGAAGTTTTAACAGGTATAATTGTAAAAGTTGTAGAAACACTACCTGTGTAGTTTCCTTTGCCTTTAAGTGTAATAGTTGCAATTCCTACTTTCGTATTGTTACTATAAGTGACTGTATAGTTAGAACTAGATATAGTAGTATTACCGTTTTTAAGTGTTAATGTAGGTTTAATAGCTTTAGCTGTATAAGTATATTTTGTTTGAGATAATGTGATTGTATAGTTTGAGATATTTTGAGTTTTAGCGTTGATGATGATTTTAGAGGTTCCTGTTATTGTTTTATAATTAGGATTGGCGATTTGATAATAGACTGTTGTGGTTCCTATGCTTGTTCGTGTTGGTTTGGAAGATGTATAGGAAGCACTAGAGCTTGTTTTGTATTTGATTGTAGAACCACTTTTAATGTTAGATATAGTTATAGTATGCGATTTACCATCATAAGTACCAGTATATGATTTGATAGTTGGATTATATGATGCTTTGTTGATTGTAAATGTTTTAGTAATAGTATCAGTATAATTACCTTTGCCTATTATTTTAACAGTGGCTGTTCCAGCATTTGTGTTATTACTATATGATACAGAATAATCCGTTCCACTTTTCAATGTTGTATTACCATTTTTTAATGTTACAGTTGGTTTTTTAGCTGTTCCATCATAAGTATAGGATGATTTTGATAATGTAGCAGTCATATTCGATATAGAAGTTGTTTTAGAAGAAGTAACTGTTATTTTCTTTGTAAGTTTATAACCCGTACCTTCTTTAGGTGTTACTGTAATAGTAGCAGTTCCAGCTTTTTTTCCAGTAATCACACCTGAACTATTAATAGTCGCAACAGAAGTATTAGAACTAGTGAATTTTAAGTATTGATTATCAATAGTTGTTTTTTTATAACTGTTATTAAAAGTAAAAGATACTGTAGTGGTTTTGTTTTTAGTTATTGAACTTGTAAATGATAATGTTGGTTGAATTGTACTAGATGAGAATAATATAGATGTGTGTGTTGTTTGGTTGCTTGGTTGAGTGACTTTTGTAGCACTACTTGATGAAAATAACTGTGTCCAATAATAAGTCCCATTTACATAAACACACCCAATACCTATTGATTGATATTTAGAAGATAAAATATTGGCTTTGTGATCTGATGAATTCATCCAGCTTGTAACAACAGCACTAGCTGAAGTATCACCAGCTGCAATATTTTCAGCTGAGGAGCCATTCTTACTAATAGCTGTATAATACTTAACTCCTGTAGGACGTGTATGTGAGAAATAGATTGATGTTTCTTTAGCGCGTGTCATTGCGGATGTTAATAAGCTTTTATCCATTGTTAAAGTTGATAATCCAGCAGCTTTTCTTTCTTTATTCACAAGATTTAATACTTCATAGGCATAACTATACGTTTCATTGGCCGTAACAGTGATTTTGTCACCAGAGACTTTTGTGCCATCCTCTAAGGTTAATGAAGTGGCAGCATAAACATTGGTTGGCATAGTTGTGAATATTCCAAATGCCATTAATAAACTTAATAATACTTTTAATATTTTTTTCATTTTAAATTTCTCCTTTTCACTAAATAGACAAGTTAAGATTTAAAAAAGATTTAGTTTTTTTGAAAAAAATATCAATTTCTTCAATATTTTAAAATGAGGTAGAAACCTACCTCATTAATACTTACTACTTTTAATATTAGAATTTAAATCAATAATAATGACTGTATCTTCATCTATTTCACACATCATTTGTTTCATATAACTCTTAGATATTGCAACGCATCCTCCAGTATATTTGGTATTACCTGTACAATGGAGGAATATAGCTGAACCCTTACCATATGTACATGATGAATTATAATCAAGAGCTGCTACATATTGATATTCTGTTGTATAATCAATAAGATGTTCATCATTACTGTGGTTACAATTATGTGTTTGTTTACTTTCATCGATGAATTGATTGTAATATTTTTTATTGCCACACCAATACATATATTTATTTATCTTAGTATAAGACATTTGTGTACCTGGATTTGATGCTATACCCATAAGTTTAGAGAAATGATAAAGTCCAGTAGGTGTTTTCCTGTCACCTTCTTTAGTTTTGTTGATACCATTTTGTCCCAAATAAGCTGTTGTATATATGGCTTCTTTCCATGTACCATTAGTCTTTTTAAAATATCTAAATGTACCTGATGAGGTAGAAGTTGAACTTGCTGTTACAACAATGATTTTATCTGTTTCATCTGCAACTTGTAATGACGATACATCAAAATTAGGATTGGTTGTAACATTCTTACTATTAGACCAGCTAGAATAGTATTTTGTACCATTTACTGTTTTATAGGTTCTAACACGAACGTAGTATTTTTTATGACCTTTAAGACTTGATATTTTCTTTGAGGTTGTCTTATTACTTGTGATAGTAACTGTCGATGCATTAGAAAAGCTACTACTTGTAGAGTATTGAATTTGATATCCTATTACCTGGGTTGTTTTCTTTGACCATTTGACGCTAAAAGCATATTCACCTTTGGATAAAGAACTTATAGATGTTTTAGGTGGATTGATTTTAAATGTTTTTGTAATGGTACCTGTATAATTGCCTTTACCTTTGATAGTTATTTTATAACTACCAACATTTTTTCTACCACTAGCATAACTTACAGAATAGTTAGAACTACTAATAGTTGTCGAACCATTTTTTAAAGTTACTGTAGGTTTTTTAACTTTTCCATTATAAGTATAAGAACTAGAAGATAAGGTAGCACTCATATCAGCTATACTTTTAGCTTTGATTGTGAATGTTTTGGTTACTGTACCACTACAATTATTTTTGCCTTTGATAGTTACTTTATATGTTCCAACATTCTTTCTGCCACTTGAATAAGTAACAGTATAGTTAGCACTGCTAATGGTTGTGGAACCATTTTTAACGGTTACTGTTGGTTTTCTAGTACTACCATTATAAGTATAGGATGTTGTACTTAGATTTACAGTACAGTTAGATAAGCTTCTTTTGGTTATTTTAAAGGTTTTGGTAATAGTACCAGTATAGTTACCAATACCTTTGATAGTTACAGTGGCTGTACCTACACTAATATTATTTTTATAAGAAACACTAAAATCTGTTCCGCTGACAAGTTTGTTTCCACTTGCGTCTTTGACAGTGATTGTTGGTTTAATGGAACTGCCTGTATAAGTGTAAGAAGTTTTACTTAATGTGGCTGTAAACTTAGAAATACTTTTGGTATTGATGGTAAAAGTTTTGGTAAGTGTGCCACTATAATTGTCTTTGAATGTTACGATTGCTTTAGCTGTCCCAGCATTGATATTATTATCATAAGTGACAGTATAATAACTACTAGAGATAATATTACCTAGACTATCTAAAACCTGAACACTTGGCTTTTTAGCAGTACCATCATAGGTGTAAGACGTAGATGATAATGTGACTGAATCAATTTTATAAATCGTTTCACAACCACTTAGGATTTCACCGCAAGCTGAACATTTTTCACCAGCAGTATAGCCATTAGATGAAGTTGTAGCAGGGATAACATCAACAGTTGTAGATATATGACCTGTAGGTGCAATTGTTTCAGTGTATGTATCACCACAAGTAGTACAAGTATATTGAATAGTCCCTTCAGTTGTACATGTCGCCTCATCGATGATTTCTTCTTCATAGTTATGTTCTTCTTGAGCTTGAACATTGGTATATCCAAAAAACATCATAATCATAACAAATAGAATTGAAAATATAACTCGACAATGTCTTTTCATCACTCTCACCTCAATATAAGTGTAACACTATTGTTTTGGAAAATTTTTTATATGCTAGACCATCTGATTCACTTGACGCATAATGATCATATTTATA
>JAJQFG010000107.1 GCA_021201315.1 Erysipelotrichaceae bacterium | reverse complement strand
AGAATAGCAAATCATTTTAATTATTTAAATTGTCTACTTGACAAAATCACTTCATAATGTGAAGCTTTTTATCTTATAGCAAATAAACCAGGCATGCCTGGTTTATTTGCTTATTATTAATATTGTAGTATAATGTCATTGAACACTTTTCTAGTGTTCATAAAACTATTTAGATGAAGACATACGATGTTTAAACATCCCCATAAAGGAAAGGTTGGACATCTATAAACATATTTCATTAATAAGATTATGAAGGATAATCCACCTGTGGAATATTTGAGTATTATCTTTCTAATACTTGTAATAATAGCTATATTATTAGATTAGTATAGTTTATTATGCTCGTTAATGTGTTTATAGTGTCCAAACCTAAATTTTAAACTAAAAAGGAGTATTGCCGTACTCCTTTTTAGATTTAAAGTTTATTTTACTCGTAACATTACGCCTATAATGTCATTAACATTATGACATAGTTTTTTGATTTGTCAATAACTATAAGAAAACTTCTTATTGCTTTTCAGCTGGTATAACTTTCTTTAAACGTTTCTCGAAATCCCTTCTCGTAAACATCACAATAGCACAACAGCCTAAATATTTTATTTTAAAACTTTATTTTTTTGTCTTTCAGCAAATAATCCAGGCATGCCTGGATTATTTGCTGATTATTAATTTTCCAAAATCTCATTAACCAATTTTTCTAATTCGTGTCTATTTGGTAAATATAACTCATACTTAGAAACAAACAAGTTAGAATCCATACCATAAGTTGCATATTGAACTAAAAGTTCATCTTTATATCGACTTAAAATGATTCCTATTGGTGGATTGTCATCTACCATATTTTCTTCTGAAGCGAAATATCCTAAATACATATTCATTTGACCAATATCTTGATGTTTAACAGAATTAATTTTTAAATCAATTAAAACAAAGCATTTTAAAATTCTATGATAAAATACCAAATCTATATAATAATGAGTATTATCTATGGTTATACGATATTGTCTTCCTACAAATGCAAAACCTTTTCCTAACTCCAATAAAAACGATTGTAAATTGCTTATTATTTTGTTTTCTAAATCGCTTTCTGAATATATGGTATTTTCAGGAATATTTAAAAATTCAACGTATAAGTATCTTTAATAATATCATCTGGAGTTTGTACAATTTGTCCTTGCTGTGCTAATGATAAGATGCCTTCTTTATCACGACTAGCAGCAAGTCTTAAAAATAATGATGATTCAATTTGTTTTTTCAATGTTCGATAACTCCAATTTTCAATAACACACTGCTTTTCATAAAATGCTCTTTCTAAATCATCATCAATTTTTATTAATTCACAAATATGGGACCAAGTAAGTTTCGATGATATATTTAAATTTGGATAATACAAATAAAATCTTCTCATGTTATTTAAATTTGATCTACCAAATCCTTTACCTAATCTTAAAGTTAATTCTTTAGAAAGGTTAGAAAGAAGATTTTTACCATATTCTGCTTTATTATTACCATCTTGTTCAAATTCAACAATATATCTGCCTACTGTCCAATAAGAATCAACAACATTGTTATTTATTTTTGTTGAAATTGTTTCTCTTGCATCTTTAACTGCTGTTTCAATATTAGTAACTAAAAGATCAAAATCCATATTATTTCTTAATTCTTCCATAAAAACTCCTTTCATTATTATCTCTATATGCAGTTTAATTATAGCAAATTTTATATAAAAAGTCGATAAAGATAGATTCTTCTTTATCGACTCATTTCTTATTTTCAGCTGGTATAACTTTCTTGAGACGTTTCTCGAAATCTCTTCGTGTAAACATCACAATAGCGCCACAACCTAAACACTTAATTTTAATATCTGCACCCATTCTAATAATCTTCCATTGATTGGACTTCTTACATGGGTGTGGTTTTTTCATTTCCACAATATCATTTAAATCATATTCCATTATTTTGCCTCTTCTCTTTTTTCATATGCCTTTAATGTATTTTCCATCAACATTGATATTGTCATAGGTCCAATACCTCCAGGTACTGGTGTAATATAAGATGCAATGTCCTTAACATCATCATAATCTACATCACCACATAATTTATTATTTTCATCTCTATTGATACCTACATCTAATACAACAGCACCATCTTTAACATATTCATGATTAAAGAATTTAGGTTTACCTATGGCAGCTATTAAAACATCAGCTCGTTTACATACACTCTTTAAGTCTTGTGTGCGAGAATGACACATTGTGACAGTCGCATTTCTATGTAAGCAAAGTAAAGCAACAGGTTTACCTACAATATTACTTCTACCTACTACCACAACTTCTTTACCTGTTAAATCATAATTGATTTCATCTAAGATAACCATCATACCTTGTGGTGTACAAGGTACTAAACCACCTTGATTTAAGAATAATTTAGCTACATTGACTGGATGAAATCCATCAACATCTTTAGCAGGATCAATAAAGTTTAATACCTTTTCTTCATTAATATGTTTAGGTATTGGTAGTTGTACTAGTATACCATCGACACTATCATCTTTATTGAGTTTATCTATTTCTTTTAATAAATCATCTTCACTAATTGTATCTTCTAATCTAATAATTTCTGATAACATACCAGTATATTGACATGCTCTATCTTTGTTTCTTACATAAACTTTACTAGCAGGATCTTCTCCTACAAGTATAACAACTAATTTAGGTATTCTTTTACCTTCTTGTTTTAGTGTATCTATTTTTACTTTGACGTCATCTTTTCTTTTATTAGCAATTTCTTTACCATCAATTCTCATATGTATACCCCATTTCTTATTGGTTATTATAATTGAAAATAAATTGATTGTAAACAATTAATCTGAGTGTGATTATCTTCTTTTAAATGTGTAAACTTTATATTTGTTCTTTAATGATTTAATGATAAAATATAAATAGTTATTTGTTGGAGGGTAAATCATGAAATCTATTAATGTAGTAGCAGCAATCATAAAGAAAGATAATAAAATATTCATAGCTGAAAGAGGTTATGGTGAATTTAAAGGTATGTATGAATTTCCTGGCGGGAAAGTTGAAAAGTATGAAAATCCTTCAGATGCATTAAAAAGAGAAATATGGGAAGAAATGCAAGCCAAAATTGAAGTGGATGCATTATTTTATCATGTTCATCATGAGTATAGTGATTTCATATTAGAAATGGATTGTTTTACTTGTCATTTATTAGAAGACCACTTAGTGTTATTAGAACATCTTGATGGTAAATGGGTCGATCCTTATGCTGAAAATAATGATATTGTATGGGTTCCTGCTGATATTAAAGTTATCAATGAGATCAAAAAGCGAGGTATATAGATATGAATCAATTATCTATTGAAGACTATCATCCAAAACTTCTATACAATGATTATCATGATAAAGTTAGACTATCTGAGGAGCTTATTAAACAATTAAAAGAATGTGATACTTTTGATATATCTGTAGCATTTATTAAAGAATCAGGTTTAGCTGTTTTAAGAGAAATACTCCATGAATTACGTGAGCAAAACAAACAAGGAAGAATAGTTACTTCAACCTATTTAAATTTTAATGATCCTAAGATGTTTAAAGATTTACTAAAATATCCTAATATTACTGTTAGAATATATCAAGGTGAAGGATTTCATCCAAAAGGTTATATTTTTAAAAAAGATGACAACTATAAAATCATTATAGGTAGTAGTAATCTTACCCAAAATGCTTTAACGAAAAATCAAGAATGGAATTTATTATTAACTTCTAAGGAAGATCAAAAATTTATTCAACAAATTAACAACGAATTCAACAAACAATGGAATCAATCAATACCACTAACTCAACAATGGATTGAAAAATATAGTCAAATATATACTCCTCCTGTTTATCATTCTATCCAACAACAAAATAAAATCATTAAACCTAACTATATGCAACAAAGTGCTTTAAAATCTTTATCTAAGTTAAGAAAAGAAGGTAGAGATAAAGCATTACTTATATCTGCTACAGGAACAGGTAAAACATATTTATCAGCTTTTGATGTTTTAGCTTATCAACCACAAAGAATGTTATTTGTCGTTCATAGAAGGAATATTGCAATTAAGGCAAAAGAGACTTTTGAAAGCTTAATTAAAGATAAATCAATGGGTTTATTTTCTGGAGATATTAGAGAATTAGATAAAGATTACATATTTGCAACTGTTCAAACAATTAGCAAACAAGAAAATAGAGAATTATTTAATAGAGATGCTTTTGATTATATTATCATTGATGAAGTTCATAGAGCTGGTGCACATTCTTATCAAGAATTGATAGATTACTTTAACCCATTATTTTTATTAGGTATGTCAGCAACTCCTGAAAGAACTGATAATTTTGATATTTATAAAATGTTCGATTATAATATTGCTTATGAAATTAGATTACAACAAGCTATGGAATATGATTTACTATGTCCATTCCATTATTATGGTATTACTGATTTAACCATTCAAGGAAGAACTATTGATGATCATAGTGAATTTAATACTTTGATTAGTGATATACGTGTAGATTACGTTATTGAAAAGATTGAAGAATATGGTTATTCTGGAGAAAAGGTTCATGGACTTATTTTTGTAAGTAGAAAAGATGAAGCTATTAAACTTTCACATTTATTTAATCAAAGAGGATATAAAACAAAAGCCTTGGTTGGAAGTGATAGTGAAGCTACTAGGCAAGAAGCTATGAATCAACTTGAAGCTAATGATGGTGATTATTTAGATTATATCTTTACTGTTGATATTTTTAACGAAGGCATTGATATTCCAAAAGTGAATCAAGTAGTCATGTTAAGGCCAACACAATCAGCAATTATCTTTGTTCAACAATTAGGTCGAGGTCTTAGAAAGAATAAAGAAAAAGATTATGTTGTTATTATTGATTTCATTGGTAATTATTCACAAAACTTCTTTATCCCAATTGCTTTAAGTGGTAATACGAATTTAAATAAAGATGATTTAAGAAAATTTATTAGTGAGGGTGATTTATCTATACCTGGACCATCAACCATTCAATTTGATGAAATATCACGTAAACGTATTTATCAATCTATAGATACTGTGAATTTTAATACAGTAAGTATGATAAAACAAAGTTATCAAGAATTAAAAGCAAAGCTTGGTAGAATTCCTCAATTAATGGATTTTGAAAAATATGGTGCTATAGATGTTCAAAAGATTTTTCAAAATAAGAGTTTAGGATCTTATCACGAATTTCTATATAAATATGAAAAAGATTATCATGTTGAATTTAATGATTTGGAAAGACAATATTTAAAGTTCATTTCTAATAAATTATCCTCTGGTAAAAGGATTCAAGAGCTTGAAACAATTAAAAGATCTATTAAAAAGACGAGTAATCTTATGAATTATGTTTATCAAATTGTTGAAGAAAATTATCATATTCAGATGAATGATCAATGTGCTGAAACTATTAAAAATATCTTAACTCAAGAATTTCCTACAGGTTCAGCCAAAGATACTTATAAAGATGTTCAAATTATTGATCATAATTGGAATACTTCACCAACATTTAAAAGGTTATTGAATAATCCTGAATTTAAAAAACAAGTATTAGAAGTTATTGATTATGCTATTGATATTTATAACAGGAAATATAGTCAAAGATACCATAATACTGATTTATGCTTATATGAAAAATATACTTATGAAGATGTATGTAGACTACTTAATTGGCAACAAAATATTGTTCCATTAAACATTGGTGGCTATAAATATGATCAACATACTAATACATTACCAGTATTCATTAATTATGATAAAGAAGAAGATATTACTGAAACAACTAAGTACAACGATCATTTTATTGATTCGCAAACATTAATTGCCATGTCTAAAAGTAATGTTAAACTCAATAGTAAAGGTATTGAAATATTTTCTAAAGCTAAAGAAAGAAATACTGCTATTCATATCTTTATTAGAAAAAATAAGGATGATGAAACATCTAAAGAATTCTATTATTTAGGTAATGCAACTATAGATGATATCAAACAAGATACAATGGCGAATAATGTACCAGTTTGTGAAATTCACTATACTTTAGATCAACCAGTAAAAAAAGAAATATATGAATATATTATTAGTTAAGTTCAAAAGCAGAGGACTAACCTCTGCTTTATTCCTTGTTATTAAAATTACATATCTGCATAGCTACACCATCACTCATTAATTCAAAACCATATTTTTGATAAAATGATGCATTCTTGCTTTCTTCAGGCATAACTTCAATATAAAGATAATCTTTATATTTATCTTTAACCAACTGAATAAGATGACTTGCTATACCTTGTCCCTGATATGATGGATGTACTAATACATAATGTACATAAGCCACCATTTCACTATCATCTAATACTCTTATAAGTCCTACTAATTGATCATTATCCCATGCCGTTATAACTGTTGATGAATGCATCAAAGCCTTATATAAACGTTTTGGATATTGTCCTGATATCCAGTTTACTGATAAGAATAATTGTTGAACTTGTTCTTGGTTAAATATTTTATCTTCTGTATATGCTATCATACTATCTCTGCTCTATTTTTCCATATCCTCTAATATATGTCTAGCAATCAATATACCATTGGCTCCTGCTTGTGCTAATCCTCTTGTAAGACCTGCACCATCGCCACCAACGTACAAACCATCGATTTCACTTTCAAAGCCTTCTCTTACAACTGGTCTAGCAGAATAGAATTTAGCTTCTACACCATATAATAATGTATGATCATTGGCAATACCAGGGGTGACATGATCTAAAGCTTCTATCATTTCAATGATAGATTGCATAGTATTATAAGGTAAAACCAAACCCAAATCACCAGGAACTGCTTCAGGTAATGTAGGTGTTGTATAACCTTCTTTTAAACGTTTAGGCGTTGTTCGTCTGCCTTTTTTGATATCTCCATATCTTTGAACAATGATACTTCCATTTGATAATTTATTCGCCAATCTTGCAATTTCATGAGCAAATTCATTTGGTTCATTAAATGGTTCACTAAATTCATGAGATACCAAAATTGCAAAGTTGGTGTTTTGACTACCTAATTTAGGATCGTGATAAGCATGACCATTAGCTAACATCGTTCCTGAATGATTCTCTATAACAACATGTCCACTAGGGTTAGAACAGAAAGTTCTAACTTTTGTACCTACAGATGTGTTATAGATAAACTTGCCTTCATATAAGTTCTTATTAATTTCATCCATTACAATATTACTTGTCTCAACTCTAACACCAATATCAACCTGATTATTATGTAACTCTAATCCTTGATTCTTTAAAACCTTTGTTAACCAAGTAGAACCATCTCTTCCAGGTACCAATACAACATAATTAGATTTAACTATTGTACCATCTTCTAAAATAATCCCTCTAACATGGTTATCTTCTACAACAATATCTTTAACAGTTGTCTTAAAAACCTCATCAATATGAGGTTTTAACTCATTAGACATATCTGTCATAATTCTTAAATTTTCTTCTGTTCCTAAATGTCTTACTTTTGCTCGCAATAACTTTAATCCAACTGCATAGCCTCTTCTTTCAATTTCTCTTATCTTATCAGTTGTAGGATCAGTAATTTCTTTGGTAGCTCCATGTTTTAAATAAAGATCATCTACATAATGAATCACTTCTTCAACAGTATCATTATCCATGTAATCTGTTAACCAGCCACCAAATTCACTTGTAATATTAAACTTACCATCAGAATAAGCTCCAGCTCCACCAAATCCAGATGTAATAGAGCATGCAGGTAAACATCCTGGTTCATGATCTTTAATCTTTGGACAAGTTTTAACTTTTTTATCTTTAATAGGGCAATGACGATACATCACATCATGACCTTTATCAATCAATAATACTTTTAAACTTGGATTCTTTAAATATAATTCATAACTTGTCATTATTCCTGCTGGCCCCGCACCAACAACAATAACATCATACTCTTTTTGCATAAAAAAACGCCTCATTTCCTGGGCAAAAAATATAACCTATGTAATTATAACCATTAACGCGACTTTATGTCAATGCATTTTATATTTTCGCATATTGTGTATCATTCCTTAAAAGAATAATATAATATTTATTATAAGCATTAGACATCGTTACATTTCTATTATAAAATAAAGATAATAGAGGAGGATTTGAGTCACGGAAAAGAGAAATAGTGGTATAAAATATTGGATTATACTGATATGTTGTTGTTTAGTTACAGCTAGCAGTATAGGTATTGTAGTCAATACAATTGGCGTATTTTATACACCTGTATCAACTGCATTAGCTGTATCACAAGGAACATTTACATTACATGCAACATTTTGTTTATTAGCAACTGCAATTACAGCATTGTTTGTTCCTGGTGTTATGAAAAAGTTACCTTTAAAATTAATGGTATTAATTGGAACTGTGCTTACAGCTGGTTCAACTTTTGCGATGGGATTTTCTCATAATATTATGTTATTTTATATTTTAGGTGTTATTAGAGGTATTGGTGCTGCATTATATGGTGTTATGCCTGTTACAACTATTATTAACAATTGGTTTTATAAACAAAATGGTTTAGCTACTTCATTAGCTTTATGTTTTAGTGGTGTTGCTGGAGCTGTTTTGTCACCAGTGTTTACAAGTTTGATTGAATCTATTGGATGGGAATCAACGTATTTTGTAGTTGCAATTATTACATTGATTTTAGCTTTACCATTTGTACTATTTCCTTTTAAAAATAGACCAGAGGAAGAAGGAAGATTACCATATGGTAAGGAGTATGAAAGTGAAGCAGATTTACCTATGAGTGAAATAAAATTTGAGGGAGAAGAAGATAAGAAATTTAATATTATGCAACCAAAGTTTATTATATTCTTTTTGGTAGCTATATTTATTAATGCTATTCCAGGTATGGCATCACATTTACCAACATATGCTTTAAGTATTGGGTTTACATCTACATTAGGTTCTTTAATGTTATCTGCATCTATGATTGGTAATATTTGTTCTAAATTCTTAATTGGTATACTTTCAGATGCAATTGGTATTGTTAAATCAGTATTTACTATGATTGCTGTTAATATGATAGCATTAGTTATGTTTATGTTATTTAAAACTGAATATACTTTATTAATTTCCGCTTTCTTATTTGGTGCCATTTATTCTGTTTGTGCTGTTGGATTAGCGATTATGACAAGAGTTTTCTTTGGTACTGAAAATTATTCAACTGCATATTCTAATATTACATTTGCTTCTAACTTTGGTGGTGCTTTTGCTGTTACGATTATTGGTTATATTTATGATTTTACCGCTTCTTATGCTTTAATATTCGTCATGTGTTTAGTCATTGCCATAGCAACCATCATATCAATCAATATTGTTAAAAACATGAAAACGTTATAATACAAGGACTTTGAAGTCCTTTTTTTGTTAGACAATCATTTATATATAAGCTACAATATATTAAATGAGGTGTATTACATGAAAAATAGTGGTATTAAGTATTGGATTATTGTTGCATGTTGTTGTTTAATTGCTGCTAGTAGTGTTGGCATAGTTGTGAATACGGTCGGTGTATTTTATACACCTGTATCAACAGCATTAGGCGTATCACAAGGAACATTTACTTTACATGCGACATTTTGTTTATTGGCAACTGCTTTAACAGCTTTATTTGTTCCTCAAATCATCAAAAAAGTTCCTTTAAAGTTAATGGTATTGATAGGCGTAAGCCTTACGAGCTTGTCTACTTTTGCAATGGGATTGTCTCATCATATTATTTTGTTTTATATTTTAGGGATAATAAGAGGTATCGGTGCAGCGATGTATGGTGCAATTCCTGTTACTATTATTATTAATAATTGGATATATAAACAGAATGGTTTAGCCACCTCGATAACTTTTTGTTTTAGTGGTGTGGGTGGTGCTGTTTTATCACCAGTGTTTACAAATTTAATTGAATCTATTGGATGGGAAAATACTTATTTTGTGGTAGCTATTTTAAGTTTTGTATTAGTTTTGCCTTTCTTATTATTTCCTTTTAAAATAAGACCTGAAGATGAAGGGCGATTACCTTATAAGAAAGAGTATGAAAGCAAAACAAGTGTTTCATTAAAAGAATTACAATTAGAAGATGAAATAAAATTTAAAGTTCTTCAACCTAAATTTATTATGTTCTTTATCATTGCAATTATATTAAATGCTATTACAGCTATGTCTTCTCATTTACCTACATATGCTTTAAGTATTGGTTTTACTGCTACTTTAGGATCTTTAATGTTATCAGCAACTATGATTGGTAATATTTGTTCTAAATTCTTGATTGGTATACTTTCAGATATGATAGGTATTATAAAATCAGTTTATGCTATGATAGCCATTAATATATTAGCACTCATTATGTTTATGGTGTTTAAAAATGAGTATATATTATTAATTGCAGCATTCTTATTTGGTGCTATTTACTCTGTTTGTGCCGTTGGACTTGCTATTATGACAAGAATTTTCTTTGGTAGTGATAATTACTCATCTTCTTATTCATGGATAACATTTGGTTGTAACTTTGGTGCAGCGTTTGCAGTAACTATCATTGGTTATATTTATGATTTTACTGCATCATATAGTTTAATCTTTATGATAGGTTTAGTTATAGCAATCTTAGCAATAATAGGATTAAATATTGTTAAAAATATGAAAACTATTTAATAAGAAATAATCCATTAAATGGATTATTTTTTTAATGCAACATAATAAATATAATAATTGATGTTACAAAAGAAACCGTTACTGTATCATAACCTTTAATACTAATAGCTTCTATAACAGTTGCTCCAATACTACCTATTAAGGCTACTAAAACAGATTTCAGCAAACTTACATGTCCAATATACAACGTTATAACAATCGCTATAAAAGCGACTATACACATTGCAATACTTCCTTCATATGTCTTTTTATGATCATTAATAGGAATATGATGTTTACCATAACTTTTACCAATCAAAGCTGCAGTTTCATCACCTAAACCCCAAGCTAATATTGAAGCAATAACTGTTAGTTCTGAACTCAATATACCCCAAAATAAAGTAATCAATAGCGTCGCATTTCCAAATAATAATATCAAACTCTTCTTGACTTCACCATTATTTCTTTGTTGAAACAGATCTTTGTACAAAGGATGATTTTCAAAGAAACATAATATTGGATAAACAACTACAGTAAAAATAATACAAATAATAGCTGGTACATACCAATGCATTGATGTTACCATAATGACTAATATAATCAAAAAAGAAATCGTATGTAATATCTTTCTTCTAACTTCACCACCAATATGAAATACTTTAAACAACAATAATGCAATAGCTACTGCTACAATCAAAAATACAACTAAAATACCTAATGTATATAAAATTTCAGTAACTATAACAGGTAACTGCATATCTACAAAATAATTCAAATAAATCATACAAGCCCCTAATATCGTTAAAATAATACCAGTTGTTAAACCTACAGTTTTATTATCCACTCTATTAGCAAACCTTGCTGATACAAGTGAAGCTGTAGTTGCTACAACGATGCATATAATAAGAGCATTCCATCTTTCTAAAACAATAGCAGGATTAATCATAGAATGAGCCACAAAACCAATTAATGCTGTAAAAGTCATAATAAATGTACTTGTACCAACAGCCGTTTTTAGGTCGTAACCTAAAAATGCTGTAAATACCACAAGCATCATCATACCTCCACCAGTACCAACAAAACCAGTACCAAAGCCAATTGTAAAACCAAAAAATATCGAAATAATAACTTCTTTGAGTCCTAATCTCACATTAGAAGCACTAGCACCTTTTTTAGAAGTATCAGGTTTGATAATAAAACGGATACCAATACAAAAAGTCAAAAATAAAGTAAATCCACCTAATACTACATTCCCAACAATATAAGCCACATAACTACCTACTGAACTTAAAGCAATAATACATGCCATCATGACCCACCCATGTTTTAAATCAATATTCTTATTTTTCGCATATGTATATGATGTGACTGCTGATCCTAATATATCTGAGGCTAACGCAATTGCGGTAGCTTGATAAGCTCCATAATATCCACCAAAGGATGGACACAATACAATTAATATAGGCACCATGACAGTTGCAGCTGATAAGCCTGCAAGACCTGTTCCAATACCTGCTCCAGCAGCTGCTACAATATACCAAAAATATTCCATAAAAAGCGCCATTTCCTTTCTCTCTATGTTATAATCATAAACAACATGTGTTGATTATGCAACCAACAAAAATAGTCAAATTGTTGTTTATGGAGGAAATGATGAATCAATACGAACAAAGAATTAATAAAACAAAAAATAAAATCTATGATGCATTTATCAAGCTTGCGAAGACAAAACCTATTCATGCGATGTCTATATCTGAGTTATGTCAACTAGCTTCTATTAACAGAAGTACCTTCTATCATTATTATGGCAGTCAATATGATGTTTTAAATGAATTATCCAATCGATTTCTTTCAACCATTGAAAAGAAATTATTGGAATCTGATTTTAATGATCAACAGAGTGTTCAAAACAAAGTCGCTCTTTGTTTTGAATATGCTAAGAATAATTCTGAATTAGCCTTATTACTGATGAAAAATAATACAGATATCGATTTTGCTTCTCGTTTATTTTCTATTCCTATGATTGAATCATTACTTCATGAAAAAACTTCAGATTTATCTAGTGAAGAAAAGAATACATCGCTGTCATTTGTAACCCATGGTGCTTATCATTTATTATTAGAGTGGTTAGAAATGCCTAATAATATATCAGCTCAGCAAGAAGCTAAACTTATATTAAAATTAACACGTAAAATATTATAAAAAATAATCGTCTAAAACGATTATTTTCCAATTCATCTTATTTAAATTCATATTATAAAATATCACTATGTGAACCTGTTCGAACTAAAGTTAAAACTAATATACCAATAATCGTTATAAGCATAATCTTTTTAAATTGATTGGTAAACTTTACTTCATATTTTGATGATTTCATTCAAATCCTCAAATAATTCATCAAGGTCATGATAACCTTTAACATTTGGATCTTTTGCTATTTTTTCAGCTTCCAGCATAGCTGAAATTGTTGCTTTGTTTGGTTGATTTAATGATATTTCAAAAAGAATCTTACCATTTCTAAGAGACTTTTTGTCCAAAACCATAAAAAATCATCTCCTTATAATATACAATTCCATTGTTTTTACAATACATTTTAAAAATAATTTCTTAATTCAATTTAATGAAAAAAGAATGGAATAATCATAGCAGGCAAGAGATTGCCTACTTTTATTTTTTTACCAAAACATAAATTAATACCTACACCAAATATAAGGACAGACCCTACAAAAGATAAATTAGAAATAACTGTTTGTGTAAGAAAAGGTGAAATAAATGTTGCGAATAATGTAATACCACCTTCATAGACAAATATAGGTAATGCTGAAAAAGCTACACCAATACCTAATGTTGATGCAAAAATCATAACAATCACAAAGTCCAATATAGACTTGGCAAATAACGTACTTGGATCTCCTTGAAGGCCATCCTGCAACGCTCCAACAATAGCCATTGCGCCAATACATACGACAAGTGAAGCTGTAACAAAACCTTCCACAAAGTGTGAATCATTCTTTATTTTCACTTTACTTTGTAACCACTCACCAAGTTGTTCTAAACGAAGTTCTATATCAATCCATTCTCCTACAATTGCCCCAAATACAAGCGATCCTATCAACAACATAGACCCTTGTGTTTCTATTGTACCATCACTCACATTAAGCATTCCTGCCATTGCTCCAGATAAACCAATAAATATTGTTGCCAGTCCTAAAGCTTGCATCAATATATCCTGATATTTTTGTTTTAACCCACCTTTAATAATCATACCAATTAAACTACCAATAATAATTGCAATAGTATTGACAATTGTTCCTAATCCTATCATATAACTCCCACCTACTTAAGTATCTCAATATCATTTCAAGCAAATATAATTAAAAATAATCTTATTATAAGTTTAAAACACCAAACCAACAACAATACCAATAATAGCTCCCATAGCAACCTGTAAATATGTATGACCTATCATTTCTTCTAACATCACTTCATGATTCAATAGCTTATTAAGCAATACTGCATGTTTTCCTGCCTGATATCTTACCCCACAAGCATCATACATCACAATAATAGCCAAAATAGCTGCTATTGCAAATGTAGAACTATCTAAACCCTCATATTTACCAATAAGGGTAGCTAAAGAACATACAACAGCACTATGAGCACTAGGCATACCACCAGAACCAAATATTCTTTTTAATTCTACTTTCTTATTTCTTAATCCCTCAAAAACAACTTTAAAAACTTGAACAACTACCCATAATACAAAAGGCACCAATACATATTTATTGTTTAACAATTCACTCATTTATTTCTCCCCTACAATACTTTTCTATATACCTCTAACAATCTATCAGCAAATAATGATGCTGAATATTCCTTAGATGTTTCATAAGCTCCCCAACTTAATTTATCTAGTACTTTCTTATTATTATATAACTTTATAATAGCATCTATATATTGTTTATCATTATCAAATATATATCCATTATACCCATTTTTTATGGTATTTGTAAAGCTTTCATCATTAATTGCGATAACTGGAAGCTTTGCTGCCATAGCCTCAATAACTGTTAAACCTTGAGTTTCGCTATGCGATGCTGTAGCAAAGCAATTAGCTATAAAATAGTAATATTGAATATTATCGTTCCAATCTATACTTCCTGTATAAATAACATTTTGATTAGATATGGATTTTAATTGAGTTAATTGAGGACCATCTCCTACAATAAGTAATTTGATATGACTTGATAATTTATCCATGGATTGAATAAGTATTTCTAAATTTTTTTCTTGAGCTATTCTACCAACAAATAAGATTACAAAATCATTTTCACTAATATCTAATTTATTTCTCAGTTTTAACCTATCAAAGTTTGGATATTGATTCATATCAAATTTATTTATATCTATACCCGTAGGTATAACGTGAATATTCTTTTTAATATTATATTTTTCATTATATAGTTTTGATATTTTTGTAGTTGGAACAATGAGTTCAAGGTTATCTCTTTGACAAAATTTTTGTGTTAATTTCTTTACTATATTTTTAAATAATCCATTAAAATGCCCACCATTAATATAATGCACATAATCTTCATACATCGTATGGCATGTATGAATAAGTGGAATATTATATTTATTAGATATAATTCTTGCAAACATTCCTATG
The DNA here is from genome assembly GCA_021201315.1 of Erysipelotrichaceae bacterium. Taxonomy (GTDB): domain Bacteria; phylum Bacillota_I; class Bacilli_A; order Erysipelotrichales; family Coprobacillaceae; genus JAJQDJ01. The sequence goes on along the minus strand of JAJQFG010000107.1, from coordinate 32,254 downwards.
CCAAATTCTGTTTGTGAATGAATAACATCCAAATGCCATGATTCAATGATTTTCATAGCTTTTTTATGATATAAAAAAGAAATACGATAATTATACATAGGTATAGGCAATGATGGTAAACGAATAATTTTACCTTGTTCTTCTATTTCAAATTTTTTTGATGTACTTACTGTAACAATATAAACAGTATGTCCTTTTTCTTCTAATGATTGTTTAAGCATTAAGATACTTGTTGTTACACCATTCGTAAAAGGAATATATGCATCACTAAAAATACCTATCTTCATTATTCTACCTCCACTGCTTACTTATTTTAGCATGAGATTTTTGTTTTACAATAGTTTATTATATTTATATAAAAAGAAGTTTGAATATCAAACTCCTTGTCGATAATTGACCAATGCACCTATTAAATTGGCATCACCAGAATACTTACAACTTACCACATTTGGTTTTATACGAGCAATACCTACTTCTTTTAAAATGATATCCAAATGTTTAGAAATATTATCACACAAATCTTCTCTTTGTGAAATTGCTCCACCAATAACAATAAGTTCTGGATCATAGGTATATTGAATATTATAAATACCTAAAGCTAAGTAATGATAAAATCTTTCAATGGCATCAATGCATATTTGATTGCCGTTTTGCGCTTCTACAAAGACTTTTTCACCATTCCAATCACCTTCTAATTGATTAGCTACATATCTTACCATTGATTGCGTTGAAGCAACCTCACTTAATATAGGCATATGACCATTTTCTTCACATACAATAGTATAACCAAACTCACCACCATGGAGATGCTTACCATGATGGATTAAGCCATCTTTAATCACTGCTCCTCCAATACCACTACCACATACTACAAAACACACATCTTGATATCCTTTAGCAGCACCACTATACACTTCAGCTAAAGCTGCACAATTAGCATCATTTTCAATACTGACTTTAACATTTAATTTTTCAGAAAAAATTTCTTTAAAATTAGGTCCATGAATATAAGGAATAGCACTTGCTCCACCAATGATACCAGTTTTTATATCAACAGCACCAGGTGCACTAAAAGCTAAACCCTCTATATCATATTTTTCTTTCATTTTTAATACCCAATTGACTATTTCTTCTACAAACAAATCAAAATTCTCTCTAACCGGTAATTTCCCTTTTTCTAGTAGTTCATCATTATCAGCAATTGCTACCTTTAAAGACGTTCCACCAATATCAATACAAGCAATCATATCTTTCGTCCTTCCTTATCATGAGCATGGCGATAAGCCACACCTCTTTTAACCTTCATTATTCTTTCTTCACCTGGAAAATGGACTGGATTGACTGGATTCTTTTTATACATTTCAATGACATCCTCACAATCTGCGATGATTTCATCCAATATCATCATCCCATACATCTTAGGTGGCAAAATATAAATAGGTATATTGTATTCAACACCAGAATTCATCATTCTATCAACATTAAGAGTTAAATGAGGACAACATATAATAATATCATAATCAAAAGATTCGTTTTTAATATACATATCTTCAGCTAAACCTAAAGGATAAAAATCAATACTATATTGATCTTCTAAACCTCTTTCTTTAATTTCATTTTGCATCCTCACGGTAATTGCACTCGAAGAAAAACCACCACCACAACATAACAATATTCTCATCATTCCATGTTCCTCCTAAAATTATTGTAACAAAAAAGATAGCCTTTTAAAAGACTATCTTATATTATTGATGACGATAAGCAACTCCTCTTTTAACTTTCATGATGTTTTCTTCACCAGGGAAACAAACAGGATTTTTGTGATCTTTATTATACATTTCTACAACATCTTCACAATCTGCGATGATTTCATCGAGTTTCATCATTCCATACATCTTTGGTGGTAAGATATAGATTGGTTTATCATATTCTACATCTGAATCCATCATTCTTTTAACCACCATCTTTAAATGTGGACAACAAATAATGACATCATAATCAACAAATTTTTCTTTTGCATAGTTTAATCCCGCAACTTCTAATGGATAAAAATCAATACTATATTGATCTTCTAAACCTCTATCCTTAATTTCATTTTGCATTCTTACAACAATAGCACTTGAAGAAAAACCTCCACCACAGCATAATAATATTCTAAGCATATTTATTCCTCCTGGATTTATTGTATCACAATTCAAAAAGCAAAATTAAATTGTTCACAGTTTATGAACATTTTTAATCATTATAGAAATAAGATCAATGAATATAAATAAGAAATTAATCAATATTGTCTCATCGTTTTCAGGAAAGTAGAAATAATCATAAGAGGATTCACTATCATTGGTTATTTCCAAAATATCACAATGATATTTTTCAAATGTCTTAATAGTACGATCGAGATAACTATCCTCGGCAATTCTGAAAATTAAAAAAATAGAATTTTCTTTAACTTCATAATGTTTTTTAATACCTTCATTGATAATTACAACAGGTATAAACTGCTTATCTAATTGATATTGAAATTTCATAAGTAATGGCATCGTAGAGTTATTACCATATAAATATAAACAACGGCAGTGCTTGATTATATCTGCCCATACTGCAAGTTTTTCATAATCTATGTATAAACTCAAATCATTGATATAATGACTATTCATTTCCATAAACTTATGATAATCCTTATCCACATGTTCCTGTTGAATATGATTTAAATAAATAGCACAATCTTCTTTTAAATCAATATAGCTATCATAACCTAATTCATGCACAAACTTCATAATCATACCTTTAGACACATGACATTCATTCGCTATTTTATTGACAGATGTATGAGGCATCTCTTTAATATTCTTTTTGATATATTTGGCTATAACATGACGTATATCACCAACTTCAACGTAATTCAGAAAATAATTCAGTTTTCCATTAATCATAACCATCACCTATAATTATGATAATTCATATAATTTTTCTTGTAAACAAAAAGTTCGCATACAAACGAACTTTTATCCTTTTAAGCCATTAGCTTGTCTTTCCATGTTTTCTACAACAATATCATAGATTTCACCTAGTGACGCTGCATATTCTAATACCTTCCAAGGTTCATTGGTATGAAAGTGAATTTTGATTAATTCATCATCACCAACAGCTAATAAACAATCACCTTTAAAATTTTCTGTAATATAATCATTAATAGCATCTTCGTCTAAATCATGGCCTTCGATTAATAATTGTGTATCAAATTTAAATTCTAACATTCTTTTCACCTTCCGTTTTTATTATAATCCAAACAAAGCAATATGTTAAGGGGGTAAAATTTGAATATTTTTCTAATTTTACCCCCTTAACTCCTATTTTATATATTGCATAGCTATTCTATTTTCGGGATGAATATCATGAATATATATTACAAATAAGAATAGCCATTCTAACGGTTTCATACAAATATAAATAACATCTTCATAGTAAGGATTACGAATAAGCGATGCAAAATTGTAGCCATAATGATCATAAAATTTTCTTATATGTTTATGAATAGTTGGTAATCTTTCTTCAAGTATTTGTTCAAATGAATTGGCAATGCAGAGTTGTCTATTAACTATGACTTTATGACCATGACGATATCCAATACGTTTTGGTTTAACAACTTTCTTATGTCCTCTTGCAGCTACTGTACATAAATAATGTTCATCATAATATATATTATCAGGTGATATTTTTTGCGATAAGTTCCAATCACTTGTATTTAAATATGCTTGAATGAAATAATCAGGTTGTTGTCCAAATAATGTTAGAATCATTAATATAGTGCCTAAAACAAACCGTGATAATATAAATCTTATAATAGGCCATAAGGTTGATCTAAGTAAGAGTTGATATAATGTATTAAGTAAAAGATTATCGTAAGTTTTGATAGAGTCTATACTTTTCCATTCATTGACTTTATAATACATTGTTTTGATAACCATTATTATGTAATTAATAGGAAGAATACAGTATAACCTACCATTTTCATTAAAAAATTGAATTATCCATAATATATTTTCATAAACACCTATATACATCAAACTTATCGATAATACAATAATTATAGGAGACATTTTAGATAATGGAATATAAGTTAATACAAAATAACCTATATATCCTATAATAAGTAATATTACTACTGTTAATAATGCCTTAGTAAATATGGGTGTATGAATTTCACTATTGTATAGTGTTTCTGTATAATCATAAAAAGTAATATTGTCAATCAAACTATAACAGCATCCGTATATACTACCTAAAAATATGATTATTAAATCATTGATACGACTCTCTAAAAATAGCTTAGGATGAAATAAATAATATATATTGTTCATAGTTAAAACTATGGGATATACAATGAATATGCCATAAAAAATACCTATAATCCAATCATATCGAATCGAACCATATATTAAACCAACAAAAATACTTATCAGTGATGGTATCATTCTTCTCTTCATATTACCATCTCCTTATAAGCATTATAATACCTTATATCAATTTATTTCTTAAGAAATCATAAAGAAATATTAAATGGTTTAAGTTTTGATTTATCATTGAATGTGATATAATAGTTACAAGAGGTGAGGATTACATGAATTATTCAACTATCATTTATTCTACAGACGATTTAAAAAAATATATTTTTGATATAGTAGAATATAACTATCCTGAAATTGATAATATCATATTATTTGGATCTTATGCCAGAGGTGATGATGTAACATCATATAGTGATTTAGATTTATATATTAGTGAGCCTAAACAAGTTAAAGCAAAAACCGTATATACTCTTATAAGTCGTTTGAAAGAGGCACTTCAAAAACCTGTTGATTTATTTAGAAGCGTTGATGTAGATCATAATTCTGATTTTTATCATAATATAATTAAAGAAGGAATAATTATTTATGAGCGAAACACACAATAATGCTAAATCATTAATTAAGTCACTTAGTTACATTTCTGATATTTATCGATATTGTACAAATGTTGAATTAAACAGTTTCTTAAATGATTCGATGCTTGCAGATGCTTGTCTTATGAAATTAATTGTTCTAGGAGAATATGTAACAAGAGTATCTGATGATTTTAAAAAACAACATAGCGACGTACCTTGGCAACAGATAAAAGATCTAAGAAATATAGTAGCACATAATTATGATGGTGTGAACTACAGACTTATATGGGATGTTATTCAAGAAGATATTCCCAACTTAGAAAAAATATATGTAGACTTACTAATGAATGAATTTAATATGTCTTTAAACGATTTAGAAGCCAATGGCCTTAATTTTGAATATCTACCATATTGTAAGAATTTATCAACAAAATAATGAAATGAAAAAGTTATCTAAAATGATAACTTTTTAAATTAACTTATTAGCTTTTAATTCTTCTTCAATAATGGATTCATCTATAATACAATTAGCACCACCTAGTTCAATAGCTGGTTTTGTTTTACCATGGAAATCACTACCACAAGTTGTCATAATATTGTATTGCTGACCCTTATTGTAGAAATATTCAACAGTATCTTGTGTGTGGTAACTACTAAAACATTCTACACCATCATATCCAACATCACTCATCATATCATCAAAGACTTCAAAACGATTCTTTAAATTATTACCAGGATGAGCAAGTACTGCCTTTCCACCATGTTTATGAATCAAATCAACTATCTCTTTTAAACTAGGATAAACAATCTCTGTATAGCAAGGCTTACCTTGAGCATAATAATCCCAATAGAAATTCACATATGGATTATCTGATCTTGAACCACCTTCTCTATAAGGTTTTAACAATTCATGATCTTTATACTCTTCTTTATTCAATAATACTTCAGCAAACATCTCACCTGTATAAACACCATTATCTGATAATTGATCTAAATCTTCTTTAGTTACTTCAAATCCTAACGCATTCGTTAATTTAAGTTTTTCTAAGGAACAAGATAGTTCCTGATTCAAAACATTTTCTTCTAACTTTACAAAATCATCATCATGATGATGATTAATACCGTAACCTACTACATGTAAATTAATACCATTATAAGTGCAATCAATTTCTACAGCAGGAATATATTTCATACCTAGTTTTTCAGCTGCTGCTTTTCCTTCATCAATAGCTTTAACACTATTATGATCCGCAATAGCCATAATAGAAATACCTTTATCATGGCACATTTGTACGAGTTGTGTAGGTGTAAATTCACCATCATCACTATAATAAGAATGCATGTGTAAATCAATATACTTTTTAATCTCCATAATTTTCTCCTTTAAATATATTTGCAAGTTTGATAAGACCATATTCTAAGTAGGTATTAATATCTTCTATAAAAATAGTATTAGATAATAATGAATCATGAGGTAGACTTTGTTGTAGAAGAGACTTTAGTATATTTTGATCTTTGATTAATGGACAATAGACAATGATATCATCTGGATCATACATCACTTGCATAGTATGCATAAAATAAGCTAATAATGTATGAATATTATCATTTTCTAAGTCCTGTAATTGCGTAGTTCTATTAAGATTCGCCAAATAGCCAATCTCTCCTAAGAAACCATGCTTACCTCTAATTAATTCACCATGATACACATAAGCACCACCAGCCAATTCTTTATCAGGTTGATAAATAAAACCAAAAGTATCATGTTCCTTATGCATATAATAATAACCATAAGCCATCACATTGACATCATTTTCTACAATCACATGACAATGATATCTTTGTGATAATTCCTGTGTTAAAGATATACCTATTAGATTTTCTAAACCATAATTTAGACACATCTCATTAAGATATCCATTCTTATCTACAAATCCAGGTAATGATATAACAATACCAACAATGTTGGAATATTGTTTTATCATAGATGAAATATCATCTAAAAATATGTCAAAATCAATCATAGAATAATTTGAAGTATAATTATCAACCTTTTCATCAATGAGATTATAAACATTAATTGTATAGTTAATTTTCTCATAAACTCTTACCATGGAAATAGTTAAAATATAAGCATAATTCTTATTAATCTCATAACATTTTGCTTTTCTACCTCCAGTAGAAGCAAAATCTTCACCTAATATGACTTCATTACTTTCTAATAATTCTTGTAAAATATTAAAACAAGTACCAACACTTAATTCTGTATATTCTGCTATTTGATTTTTAGTACTAGGGCCTAATTCATACAGAGCTTTTAATACTGTTTTTGTATTAGCTTGTCTTAATTTGGATATTTGTTTCATACCTACTTTCGTCAACTCTTTTCGAAAGTAATTATACAACAAATTTATCATGATATCAATATTTTATTGCATTTTTTATAATGAAAGGGTAAAATATTTTCAATATTACTAAGAAAGAAGGGGTTATGTTGAAATCTTATAAAGAGTTAAGTCATGAAGAACTAGTTTCTTTACATGATGATTTGTCAAATCAGTATCAACAAATGAAAGACTTGAAATTAAACTTAAATATGGCAAGGGGGAAACCAGATTATAAGCAAGTTGGTTTATCATTTGGTGTTTTTGATACTGTGAATAGTCAATATGATTTTGGTGATAAGATTGAATATTGTAATTATGGTATTTTAGATGGTATACCAGAAGCGAAGACATTTTTTGCAAATATGTTAGGGGTTAAAGATGAAAATATTATTGTTTTTGGTAATGCTAGTTTAACAATTATGTTTGATCAAGTAAGTCGTGGTTATACTCATGGTTATTTAGGTAATACACCTTGGTGTAAATTAGATAAAGTGAAGTTTTTATGTCCTGTTCCTGGTTATGATCGTCATTTTGCGATTACTGAACATTTTGGGATTGAAATGATTAATATTCCTTTAAATGAGGATGGACCTGATATGGATTTAGTTGAAGAATATGTGAATAATGATGAAAGTGTGAAAGGTATTTGGTGCGTACCACAATATGCAAATCCTAGTGGTGTGACTTATAGTGATGATGTTGTTGATAGATTTGCACATTTAAAGCCAGCTGCCAAGGATTTTAGATTATTTTGGGATAATGCTTATATTGTGCATCATTTATATGCTGATAAACAAGATCATATGAAAGATATTATTGGAGCATGCAAAGAAGCAGGAAATGAAAATATGGTTTTTGAATTCTGTTCTACAAGTAAAGTGACTTTACCTGGTGCTGGTGTTGCTGCTATGGCAACTTCTCCTGAAAATAAAAAAGATGTATTAAAGCATATGGCTATTCAAGCAATTGGTCATGATAAGATTAATCAATTAAGACATGTTGAATATTTTAAACAGCATGATTTAAATGAACATATGATGAAACAAGCAGATATGTTAAGACCAAAGTTTGAAGCAGTATTAAAAGTATTGGATGAAGAATTAGGTGGATTAGATATCGCAACTTGGACTCATCCATTAGGTGGTTATTTCATTTCACTAGATGCTATGCCTGGTACAGCCAAAGAGATTGTTGGCAAATGTAAAGAAGCTGGCATGGTTTTAACAGGAGCTGGAGCAACTTATCCATATGGTAAAGATCCAAATGATTCTAATATTAGAATTGCACCATCTTTCCCAACACCTGAAGAAATTGTTCCTGCAGCTAAGCTATTAGCACTATGTGTTAAATTAGTCAGTGTTGAAAAATTATTAGGATAAATGAAAACACAGATTATTAATCTGTGTTTTTTTCATAAATATATAAATAATCACATATAATTTTATAATAATTATTCTGAGATTCTTGAATAATTGATAGTAAATCTTCTATGTTATCTGTTTTTTGAGCTTTATTTAATGCTTGGTTATATATCATTTTATTATCATTAGAAATGATTGGTGGAATGATACCATTTTTTAAACATTCTTTAAAAAGAATGATTCTTCCTGTTCTACCATTGCCATCACAAAAAGGATGAATGTTTTCATAATATACGTGAAATTGAACGATATTTTCTAAAGTATTTTCACAACTATGATACCAATCTAATAGTTTTGACATTTGTGTTTCTACCTGATTAGGAGATGCAGTTATTATATCTGATACAAAGTTTTTTCGATTTTTATATTCACCACATGGATATCCATTAGCCATATCTTCAAAAACGCCTGCCTTAAGACGATAATGATATTTTTTTATGATTGCTTCACTTATTGGTTTTGTATAATTATGAAGCATTTCATTAAACATCAAAAAATGTCCAGTTGCTTCTTCCACATCTTTAACAACATATATATCATCAGACTGTAGCAATGTTCCAGTAAGAAAAAGATTTCTTGTCTGATCTTCACTTAAAGTACTACCTTCCATCCTATTGGAATTATAAGCTAATATAGATTGCGTAACAGAATAAATACCACTTTTATCATTTTTCTTATGTTCTATCAAAAGTCTTTGACATAGCATGTCTACAACTTGCTGTTCCTCAGGAGAGGTTAAATCTTCTAACTTTTTTAATAATATAACATTGATATTTTTCATATCACATCCTCCTTTCATTAGCAATTTACAAAAAAAGATTATAACATATATTTTAATTAAAAAATAAGCTTTTTACATCTCAATATCAATATCACTGCTTATAGCCTCCTTAATCATTTGTTGATAATCTGAAATGGATATTGTTGTATCTTCATAGCCATTTAAACCATGTTGTGATGCTAATTTATCAGTATAATCTTTTAAACGATATACTGTAAAACCATATCTAGTATTATCTAAATCATTAACATCAGTTGCATAATAATGCGTTACTAATGGCGTTAAAACAACATTTTCTATAGAACAATTACCATCCTCATCTTTCACTAGATCAAATGACAACATACCTCCTAACTGAGTTTCTTTTAGTTTCATACCGCTTAAAAAATTACCCAAACTATAAGCACATAAAGTTTGATGTCCATCATTGCCATCTAACCAAACAATATCTTGAAGTGTATGCGTATGTGTTCCTAAAATCACATCAACATCTAAAGAAGCTAATAACTTAGAATAAAGTGTTTGATAACTATTTAAAGTATCACTATCCTCATTGCCCCAATGACACGATACAATCACAAAATCAGCTAATTCTTTGGCTTTTTTGACATCACTAGTAATTAAATCTTCATCAAAGAAATTGATACAATAACTATTAGGAATACTATGATCATTAACTGTTTGATTATATGCTAGAAAGGCTATTGTTATATCATTACATTCAATAACTCTAATATTATCTCTATCACTTTGTGATTCATATAAACCAATATATGTCAAATCATCATATGCTTTAAAAACATTGATAGAATGTAATAAGCCATCCAATCCCTTATCTAAAGCATGATTAGTAGAGCCATTCACAATATCAAAACCTAAATCACTTAATGTTTCTGCCATTTCATCAGGTGTGTCAAATTCAGGATAACCTGAAGGTGTCCCACCAGCTAAAACAGTTTCTTGATTGATAAAAGATAAATCATAGTGATCAATATATGAAGCAATATTTGTATAAAAATTAGAAAAATCATAACCATCATCTGTTTTAGCTTCTTCTAATAATAAAGAATGCATAATATTATCACCAACAGCACTAAAAGATACACGATTTTCTATAACTTCCTCCTCTTCTTGAGGAGGAATAACTATCACTTCAGGTTCCTGTTTTTCAGTTGTTGTACATCCTACCATTAATAATAATACTAACAGTAACTTTAAATACTTCATATAATCACCTTATTTTGTAGTGCTTCCAAATCCACCATTTCTTATTGCATTAGCATCATCATCTTCTACAATGCCATATTGCATAAATAAGCCCTGAGCAATGCCTTCACCTTTTTTGACATTAACTGTTTTGTTTTCATTGGTATCATTAGTCATTTTTATAAAAATATGACCTTCATTATCTGAATAATAATAATCACTATCTATAATTCCAACTGTATTATTGAGTTGTAAACGATATTTAAATCCTAAACCACTTCTTGGATAAATCATTAATACCCATGTTTCATTCATTTCACAACGTATACCAGTTGGTATTTTAATGGTTTCATTAGGTTTTAATGTTATGTCTATTGGTGTATAGAAGTCATAGCCTGCAGAGCCTTTGGTTGCTCTTTTTGGTAGTTTAATATCATCATAAATATTTTTTATTTCATCATTTGTTAGATTAAAATCTGTCATTCCTTCTTTGAATTGTTTTAAAGATACTTTATAAAATTTTGCTGTATTCATTTTTTACTCTCCATAATATTCTTCTAATGTTAAATTATTTTCATATAAATAAGTTGCTAATTCTACGCCTACATATCTAATATGCCAAGGCTCATAATTATAATTAGTGATATCTGTTTTATCTTGAGGATATCTTAATATAAAACCATACTTATATGCATCACTTACAATAAATTTTCCTATATCACTATCTGCTACTTCTTCACTTAAACGATCACCTGTTGTTTTGTAAGAAACATCCATTGCTAAACCTAACTCATGTTCACTTCTACCTGGATAGGCACTATATTGAGATGCATAAGTAATATCATAGACACTCTTTTGATTATTCCAATAAGTCTCCTGTGTCTCATATGTACGATAACCTGATATAGAATATAATTCAATACCCTGCTTAACTGCTGCATTATAAAATACTTCATAAGCCTTAGCAGCTTCTTTTCTTAAATAAATATCCTGATTATCACAAACAGCTACCAAATCATCTGGTTCCCATTCTTTATTGATATCATGTAATTTATTCACAAGTACTGTAATATCTGTAGGATCTTCTACTTCTTCAGCCTTGCATGTTTCAGGATTAAAATAAGTATCGTTAAGATATTCAACAACATCTACTATTAACTGTTTCATTGTTGTATTGTCTGCATTATCAGTTAAAGTATATGTAATGATTTGTTTCCCTGTTTCACTTGTATCAATATTATTGTACATTACTTTATCCATCATATCTCCATCTTCATCATCAAAAGCTGATGATATATACGATATATAATCAATAGAAGCGTCTACATCAACATGAATTCTTTGTCTTGTTAGTTCTAATATAGGTGCTTGTGTATCTATTTTTTCTTGTTCTTGTACATTAGAACAGCCAAACAATAAGATACAACTTAACAACACCAAAGTTATTTTTCTCATTAAACACCTTCCTTCATTGTTAACGTGTTCCTCCGCCTCCTCCGCCAGAGAAACCGCCACCTGATACACTCGATAATGAATCATGACTCTCATGAGCTTCAATTCCATTTGAAACAAAATCATGAACATGATAAACATAATAATAATATCCATAATCATAATGATCATCTAAGTCATCATTCAATCCTAAAATACTTCTTAAAATTAAATAATATGTATCATCAACATTTAACAATTCTTCTTCATTACATGTTTCTAAATACTTATTTAAAGCTAATATTTTTATCATATTATCTTTAACACTTAAATCAAAGACTTCTCTTTTGGTTTTGATATTAAAAATCAAAAATTTACCAGAGATTTCTTCATATGTTAGTTTACCCATATTTTTATATTGATAACCTATATAGTTTTCTACATGTTCATACCAATCTGTGAAATTATAGTAATGATTTTCACAATATTTGATAAAATCTTTTTCTTTAAGGATTGGTTTATCTTTAGAGGCTTGTTTTAAATACATGAGTAATTCTTTATCTAATTGATTATTAACTTGCATTTGAGTTAAATCTAATGATAATTTTTTCTTATCTTTTTGAATAGCTTGTTCATTTAAGCATCTTATAATAATCGCTTCTAATAAGCCACTATCGTCTTCAATAAGATCTAATTTCTTGGCTAGATAATAAAATTCATAAATATCTTTGATAGGTATATCTTTTGCTGGAATAATATTTTCATCAGTTAATAATGAATGATCACTAAATACAAAAGATTCTAATTCTTTTTTCTTAGATGTATAACCAATAGCCGTTGCCACTATAGCTATAACAGCTGCAATAACACCTCCAATTCCTGCAATTACATAACCAGGAATCTCTTCATCAGTATACAAATCTTCTTTAACATCATCTAAATTATTATCAACATATACCAAATTTTCAAAACAATCTTCCTCAAACTCTAATACTAACTGCATCCCACCGTCTTCATAAATCGTATCTTCACTTTGTAAAATAAGACTACCATCATCAAAACTGTAATAACCATCATAGCCAAACGTATCTACAAAAATACTATCTTCATCTAAATTAAAATAAGAAGAAACCGTCACTTGAGCATTAGGAACTTCTAAAGCTAATTCAGAGAAAAAAGCAAAATTACAACCTTGATAATCATTATATTGTCTTATAAAATTAGAAACATCATATTCAAAAGTATAAGTGCGATTACCATAATCACCAATACCAAAACATATTTCATAATAATCATCATCATTCACAAGTCCACATTTTCCATCTTTCTCTTCTTTTGAAACATCAATATCCCATTCACCAATATTTGTATACTTCAAGCCATTTTCATCTGTAACTTTTAAATGAGAAATTTTAGAATCTCCCATATTTTCCATCACCTTATAAACTTCTGTATCCTCATAGACATTCATATTCCAAGTTTCACTTATATGAGCATTGCCTTCCTTATCAATATAAGCACTAATATATATTGAATTAATGCTATTATCTTTTGCATTAACTGATATACTCCCAACTATTAAACATAAAAACATTGATAAAGCCATTATTAATTTTTTCATTGTCCGTTTTCCCTTCTTAATGAATTTTTACATTCATCTTAAAGCCATTATAAACTATATAATGATAAAATTCATTAAGAATTACTAAATTTTGATATTTACAATTAAAAAGTAAGAGCTTTAATCTCTTACTTTATCCACAAATAATTTAATTTTTTCTGTAGCAACCTTTAATTCTTCCAAGCTATATGCATAAGATACACGAATGAATCCTTCACCAGCATCACCAAATGCTGTACCTGGAACACAAGCTACTTTTTGATCTTCTAGTAATTTCTCACAGAATTCATCAGATGATAAACCAGTAGAACGAATACAAGGGAACACATAGAAAGCACCTTGTGGTTTAAATGTTTTAAGTCCCATATCATTAAAAGCTTTAACCACAAAATTTCGTCTTGCTTTATAAGAATCACGCATCATTTCTACTTCTTTATCGCAATGTTTTAATCCTTCAACAGCACCATATTGAGCAGGAGATGGTGCAGACATAATAACAAACTGATGAATCTTATTCATAGCTTTGGTAAATGTTTTATTAGCTAAAACATATCCCAAACGCCATCCAGTCATAGCAAATGCTTTGGAAAAACCACTGACAACAATAACCTGATCCTTTATTTCATCAAATTCTGCAATAGAACAGAACTCTTCTTCATAACTTAATTCTGCATAGATTTCATCTGACAAAACAATAATACCTGATTCTTTAATAATAGGTACAATCTTTTCATAATCTTCTCTTGTCATAAATCCACCTGTAGGATTAGATGGATAGTTCAAAAGAATTGCTTTAGTCTTGGGCGTTATTGCAGCTTTTAACAATTCAGGAGTTAATTTGAATTCATCTTCTTCTCTAAGTTGAATTGTCACAGGTGTTGCTCCTGCTAATTCCACTCCTGGAATATAAGCTACATATCCTGGATTTAAAACAATCATCTCTTCACCAGGATTTAAAATACTACGAATCGCAATATCAATGCCTTCAGATCCACCAACAGTTACAATACAATTATCATTAGGATCATAAGAAACATGGAATCGACGCTTGAAATATTTACAAATTTCTTCTCTTAATTCTAATAATCCCTGATTAGCTGTATAGAATGTTTTTCCTTTTTCAATCGAATAAATGGCTGCTTCTCTAATAGCCCAAGGTGTAGTAAAATCAGGTTCACCTACACCCAATGAAATAACGCCTTCCATCTGTGATGCCAAATCAAAAAACTTACGAATACCACTAGGTTTAATCGTTTTAACACGATCACTTAACATATCATTATAATCCATTTATGCAAGCACCACCAATCTATCGTTCTTATCTTCTTCATCTTCAATCAAAATAGTACCATTATTCTTATACTGTTTTAATACAAAATAAGTTTGAGTACCAGTCACACCTTCAATACTAGCTAATTTACTAGCCACAAAATAAGCTACTTCTTGCATTGTTCTTCCCTTAACAACTGCAACAAAGTCAAAACTTCCACTTAATAAATACATTGTATCAACTTCTTCAAATTTATAAATATGACTTGCAATTCTATCATAACCATAATCTCTTTCTGGTTTAGCATTGATTTCAATCAATGCAGTAACTATTTCATTATTTGTACGATCCCAATTAACAATTGTATGGTAACCACAAATTACTTTTTCTTTTTCTAATTCTGTTAAACGTTCAATCACATGATCCTTACTCTCATCTAAGGCGGCCGCTAAGTCAGTAATTTTCATCCTCGCATTTTTTTGTAATAAATTTAATAATAACTTATCTTCCATAACGTTTCCTCCTCTTTATTATATAAATATAATTGTAATATATTTTTTATCTTTATGAAAGCTTAAAATCATAATTATAAAAATAATTAATTCACAAGCAAAATAAATTTTTTTCTTTAGTAAACATGTAAAGAATATGATACAATTAAAATAATGAAAGGAAGGTTTATATGATTTTTTATGTTTCAAGTTATGGAAAAAAAGATGATAAAGGCATCTATATCATAAACTTTGATGAAGAAAGCTTAAAACTTACAAAAGTCCAACAAATAGTAACAATCGATTATCCTTCATATATGATTATTAATAATCATAATTTATATACAACCTATAAAAATGCAAGTAGTAAAAATGATGGTGGAGGAATTGGTAGTTTTTCTATTGATGGTGATGAATTGAAATTGAATAGTAATTATCGCTCTAGTGGTCGTTCATATACACATTTATGTATTGATAAGGATCATAAATATCTTTTTGCTGCTAATTATCATGGTGGATCTACTGCAGCCTATGAATTAGAAGATAATCAAATAGCAAAAAAGATAGGTGCCATTCACCATCGTGGATTAGGTCCTGATTTATTAAAGAGACAAACAAGTCCTCATGTTCATTATGTAGGTTTTACTCCTGATAATAAGTTTTTATATGCTGTTGATTTAGGTGCTGATAAAGTGGTTATGTATCGTTATAATAATGGTGTACTTAATGAAGCAGAAGACTATACTTTAAATGTAATACCTGGTAGTGGACCTAGACATATGATTTTTTCTAATGATGGACGCTATGCCTATTTGGTTAATGAAATAGCCAATCAAATTATGGTTTTTAAATATAGAGATGGTTATTTATCGATGGTACAATCTACAAGTTGTATTCCTAATAGTTTTAAGAAGTTTACAAGTGCTTCAGCTATTAGACTTACTCATAGTGGAAATCATTTGTTTGTTTCTAATAGAGGTCATGATAGTATAGCGATGTATCGTGTTAATAAAGAAACAGGTAAGATTTCTTTAATATCAATGGTACATACAGGAAAAGAACCTAGAGATTTTAATATTATTGATAACAAATATTTAATAATTGGTGCACAAGGTGATAATAAGTTACAAGTTATGCTTTTTGATGAGGAAAATGAAAAGTTAACTTTAACAAATAGTGAAATCAATATACCCGCACCAGTATGTATAGCAGTGAATAATTAAAACGCAACTTAGGTTGCGTTTTAATATAACTTAGTTTTTAATTCATCAATAAGTTGTAATAATTGTGGTGGATAGTCAACATTTTTAGATAATTCTAGAACCTCTTTAGCAAATTGAATATAAAGAGCATCTCCATTATATGATTCAATATCATAAAATGCTTTGACTTTTTCATCACACATAAGATAATTGTTTTTTATAGGTTGACTTAAGGCTAATCCTTCTATAGATTTCACACGACTTAAAGCAACATAAAGTTGACCACAATCAAAACAATAAGGTACTAAATTAATAGCATCATAAGTTTGACCTTGGCTTTTATGAATAGTAATAGCATAAGCTAATTTTAATGGTAATTGGATAAATTTTCCTACAATAACTTTTTTTAAACGCTTATTAGAAACTCCATCGATGATATCCTCTGTAATTTCATAGTTTTCAATGTCCCATTCATATGGATTAATAGTAACTATTTTAGATGTTTGATCTAACTTCACTTGAACACTATTTTCACTTAACTTTACAATAGTTCCCATGGAACCATTTTGATATAGAAAGTCTTCTATATCATTCACAATAATCATGACTCTTGCATTAACCTTAAGCTCTAATTCATCAACTGTTGTTTTATCTGATGATTTAACGTCTCCAATTGTTTGTGAATAATAAGTAATGGGTTCAGTATCTATTTTATCCAATTCTTCTTTATTGATTTTATTAACTAAAGCATTTCTTGCAGATAATACAATACCATTATGTATTTTTTCTTTAGATGCGTGATTGTTAAAGTATTCAATAGCTGTATTATCTCCTATACGTATTTTATTCAGATTTTCAATAAATGTTTGATCTAATTGTCTAATCACTTCGTTTAATACAATTGTTTTAAAATGGCAATCATTCCAATATTTTGATTCAAAGGCAAAGCCTTTATGATAGTTTGGATATATTTTAGTAAGAATATCATAATCATGATTGGTTGTAACAGGTGGTAATTGAAAGAAGTCACCAACAACAATCAATTGTTTAGGTTTGGACATGGATTCTGCTTTTCTAATAACACTTAAAACATAATCAAACAAGTCTACACGACACATACTTATTTCATCAATAATAATGATATCAGCTTCTTTAACTGTTTTAGGCACTTGTACCTTAGACGTATTGATTTGTGGTTCAGGACTAACTTGAAAGACTCTATGAATCGTTACACCACCAATTTGTATAGCTGCAATACCAGTTGGTGCACAAACTATCATTTTCTTCTTTGACTTTTCATTTTGTTTAATGAAAGCCTGTATCACATAAGACTTTCCTGTACCTGCTTCGCCTGTTAAAAATACATTTTTACCTTGCATCATAATATCATAAGCTTGTTGTTGATCTGTAGTGAATTTTTGGTGTGTGTAAGTCGATTTCTTTTGTCTAAATGGTTTGGTTTGTTTTCCCAAAAAAGTTTCCGCTTCTTGTTTTGTATCAAATTTTTTAAAAACAGCTCCTGGATACTTATTCGTTTGAATTTGACATTCATCCCAGCTTTCATAAATACCGGGAGTTCTACCTATTTTAACAGCATAATATTTTCCCATATTTTCTCCTAAAAAAAGATGAAGTTATTTCTTCATCTTAATAACATAAATAACTTCTTCATCTGTTTCTTGCGTCTCAAATTGAACCGTTACACCTGCATGTTGTACCATATCAATAGCTTGATCTAGCGTATTTATAGCTATTTTTAAATTTTGTGAAATACTTTTATTTTTGCCTTTTGGTTTTTTAAGTTCTGTTTTTGTTTTAATACGTTTTTCAGTTTGTTCAACATTAAGGTGCTTATCCATGATTTCTCTTAACATCTTATTTTGAGCAGCAGTAGAATCTAATTTTAATAATGCTCTAGCATGTCTTTCTGTAATATCTCTTCTTCTCACTGCTTCCTGAACTGTAATTGGCAATTGTAGTAGTCTTAATTTATTAGCTATTGTACTTTGTTTTTTACCAACTTTTTGAGCAAGTTCTGCTTGCGTGATTTGTTGGATATCTAATATTTGTTGATAGGCTAAAGCTTCTTCTATTGGTGAAAGATTTTCTCTTTGAATGTTTTCTACAATAGCAGCTGTTGCACTTTCATTTTCATCATATTCTCTTACAATACAAGGGACTTCTTCTAGATTAGCAAGTTTACAAGCTCTAAATCTTCTTTCTCCTACAACTATTTGATAATGATCATCTATTGGTCTGACTACAATAGGTTGTAATAAACCATTTTGTTCTATTGATACAGCCAATTCCTGTATTTTTTCTTTTTCAAAGTGTGTTCTTGGCTGATGTTCATTGGCTTCTATTAAATTAATATCTATAAATTTATATGCTGGTTCTTTCAATTCGTACCACTCCCTTAACATTTTCACTATTATAACATTTTTATGAAGAAAACAAAACAAAAAGCTGTAATATGTCAATTACAGCTTTAGTACTTCTTTGATTCGTTTCATTTGATTTTTACTTAATACTTTATTTTTATGACTTTGAATAACTGATAACAGTTTATCATTATTAGTGAATAATTGATTGGTTTCTACTTCACATTCACCTTTAATAAGGTATATATAACCTATAATAGGTATTTCAATATGTTCTTTTTTGAGAATACGTGTCAAAATATAAGTTTCTCTTTCCAATTGTACAAGTGGATTTTTAATCTTAGTGGTTTGCGTTTTACCTTTAGGTAAATGTTTGACATAAGTCCACTGTTGATCATCAACACGTCCTAAAAGTTTTCCACTATAACTTTTTGTTTCCACAATAACGATACCATATTGACTCATAATGAGTTGATCGAGTTCGGTACATTGATTTTTAAATTCTAATGGAATATTTTTATAAACTTTATATTCTTTAGGTAGATGTTTTAAGACTTTATAGCTTTCTTTTTCAGCCTTAATACCAGCATTTAGAATTTTATATTGTTTATAAAGCCATCTTATAAGTAATATAGCAATAACAATAGCTACAACAATATACAATAAACATAAACCAAAAGAGAAATGTGTGATTAAATAAGCAAGACAAGCTATGATTTCAATAACACATAACATGATACCTAATAAAGATAAATATTTCTTTTGTCTAATAGTGAATCTTTTCATAGATCACAAATGCCTTTGCCTTCACCATATATAGCATACCAATCAGCATTAAAATCATTCACTGCTTTTTCGATACTTGGATTTGCAAAGATTTGTTTTAATACTGATACAGGAGCTGTAATTGCCTGAGCACCATAATTAAATGCATCACGTACTTGTTGAACACCCTTGAAGCTTGCAGCTAAAATCTTACAATCATAATCATCTTGAACAATACGATTAGACAATTCATTAATCAATTCCATAGGATCATTACCTAAATTACCAATACGATTAACATATGGTGCAATATAATCAGCACCTGCAGCCAAAGCCATATAAGCTTGCATTAAATCATAAACTGCTGTTGCAGTCACATTCACACCTTCAGCCTTTAATAACTTAATAGCTTTAACACCTTCATAAGATACAGGAACCTTGATATAAACCTGATCATCAACTTCTTCTAAGATGCGATGTGCTTCTTTGACAATTGTATCTGCATCCTTAGAAATCACTTGAATATGTAAGCTTCTTTCCATACCTATAATCTTTCTAACTTCTCGCATATGATCAAAAAAGTTTTCAGGGCTAGTTGCTTTCACAATTGATGGATTACTAGTTACTCCAACAATTGGCATATGATCAACAGCATCTCTAATTTCTTCTAAATTAACAGTATCAATAATAAATTCCATGTCATTATTCTCCTTCTTTAATTAAATTTTTTAAACCAGTTTGTAATACAATATCATAGAAATGTTGCATTTGTTGTGGGGTAAATTTCTGATATTGTGGTAATTCATATTCTAAATCAACTAATGAATATTTTGCTGAAGCTAAGGGATTATAATTGAGTAATTCGTATTTAACTTCAGGATATATATCATAGATGAACTTAGAAATATTCGTTATGTTATCATCTGTTGCAGTCATCGATGGTATCAATGGGGTTCTGATAATAACTTTATCTTTATATTTACTTTCTAATATATATTGTATATGTTCTTTGATGATTTTTGAAGAGACTTGAGTAAAGTTTTTGTGTTTTGTTTCATCAAATTCTTTGAAATCTACATATATAATATCTAAATATGGTAGTGCTTGTTGGATAAGTGAAAACGATGCATAAAGTGTTGTTTCAATGGCTGTGTTGATGTTTTGTTGTTTACAGCGTTTGAGAAGTTCTATGAGGTATTGACCTTGCATGAATGGTTCCCCACCCGAAAAGGTGACCCCACCCCCTTGTTTAAAGAAGACTTCATCTTGTTTGATTGTATTAATTAGTTCTTCAATAGTATATGGTTGACTATCATAACGTATAGCATTGCTAGGACAATGATATATAAGATTATCAAAGTTGCCATGGTAATTAAGATTAAAATAAGGTCTATTGTTTTGATAAGTTATTTGATTATCATAGGAGACTTGTTCGCAACGATGGCAATGAATACAACTGTTTTCAAAGTAAATAGGACGCTGCTTTGGTGATAAGCCTTCGGGATTTTGACACCATTTACATCTTAAGGGGCATCCTTTAAAAAAAACTGTGGCACGAAGTCCTGACCCATCATGCACTGCAAAACGTTTGATATCAAATACTAAGGCACTAGATGTTATCATAGGTTGTTCGTTCAATGATTTCATCTTGTAATTTACCTGCTAATTCTACAAAATAAGCTGTATAACCAGCTACTCTAATTGTAAGGGAGCGATGTTTTTCAGGATGAATTTTAGCATCAATCAAATCTTCTTTACGTACAACATTAAATTGAATATGTGGAACTTCCAGTTCTACAAAAGCTCTCAAAAACATTTCAAACTTATCTCTACCTGATTGAGTTTCAAAGAATTCAGGTAAGAATTTCATATTTAATAAACCACCATTTGTTGTACAAGAATTACTCATACGAGAAACCGATTTTAAGACAGCGGTAGGTCCACTCATATCTCTACCATAAACAGGTGATAATCCGCCATCAGCCAAAGGGCTTAAGGCATTTCGTCCATCAGGTGAAGCTCCTACATTTTCTCCCATTGGTACATGTGAAGAAACAGTATACATACCAGTATGATATAAGCCTCCACGATAATTTGTATAATCTTTCATTCTTTCTCTAAAATAATTTGTCCATTTAGCTCCCATATTATCTACCCATGCAATATCATTACCATATTTAGGGACTTTATTTAATAACATGGTTTGGGTCATTTCATGACCTTTAAAATCATGTTGTAATGATTCTAATAATTCATGTTTTGATATCATATGCTCATCATAGACAAGTTGTTTAATAGCAGCTAAAGAATCAGCAAGATTAGCTACCTGTATCATCTGAATACCTGATAGATTATATTTAGCACCACCTTTGGTAACATCCAATCCTTTTTCCATACAGTCATCAATCACTGTTGATAAAAAGGCTGAAGGTAAGCAATCCTGATGAGCTTTTTCTACAATTTCTAATCCTTTGATCATTTTATCTATGAAATAATCTATTTGCTTTCTAAAAGCTTCTTCTAAATTTTCAAAAGTCTCATAGGTTTCAATACTTCCCAAATCCAAACCTAGTTGTTCATTAGTAAGCAAACACTTACCATGATTCAATGTTAATTCTAATACTTTATTAAAATTAAACATACCTGAATCTGACCAACCTAAATTATTACCATGGGTGGTTAATTCAACGCATCCAACAATTGCATAATTACGAGCATCTTTTTCTTCAATATTAAGATCATTGATCATTGTATTGATAATTGCTTCGTCATTAAAGAATTGAGGCATACCACTTCCTTTAGCAACTACTTTTATAGCAGCTTGCATGAGTTCGTGAGATGTATTTTTATTAAGTCTTACCAATAAATTGGGTTGTGGTAAACCTAAATGTTCTTGTGCTTTTAAACATAGAAGTGATAATTCATTATAAGTATCGTTACCATTTTCATCTACTCCTCCTATAGCTATATTAAAACCAATCGGGAATCCCGCAAAATATTTAGCACTATTTTGATTACGTAAATAAACAATTTGATTGAATTTTAGCCATAAACATTCTAATAATTCTAATGCATATTGATCATCTATGATACCTTTTTCTTTATCCTCTTTATAATAAGAATAAAGATATTGATCCAATCTTCCTGGTGAAAATGACGATGCATTGGATTCCATATGTAATATGACAAATAAGAACCAAATAGATTGTAATGCTTCATGATAGCTTTGCGGTGGTCGTATAGATAAATTCATACAATTATCAGCAACCTTCTGTAAAGTAACTTGATAAGCTGGTTCAACATCTAAAATCATATTTTTAATATAATCATGATACCTTTGCATAAAAGTAATAGCACCATCTAATACAATAACAACACATTCATAAAATTCTTTTTGATCTTCTCGACATATTTGAAGTTTCTCTTGTGCTTGCTTTCTTAAACCTGCAGGGCCGAGCTTTAACCATAATGCTGTATCAGGACAAATATGCCCTTGCGCATGATCTTTTTGATTGATTTTTACGACTTTTTCAATACTTTTAATATCCTTTTGACCACGTTCCATAATCACATCTTCCATAGAACGTCCTTGCCAATAAGGATAAATCACTTCTCTAAATTCTTTAATATCTTCATCCCTTACCAAAAACTGATCTTGCGGACGTGTAGGCAATGTTTCAAATTCTTTATTAATCCAAGAGCAGCCACTTTCTGGAAAAACCACACCGTATCTCACACCTTTTGTACGATTCCCTACAATCAATTCTTCCTTTTCTACGCCTATTTCCATTTCTTCTAACGCTGCTTTTAAAGACAATGCACGTTTTTTAGGAATAGATAAATTTTCATTTTCTTGATAAACACGCGTAATAATACGCGCCTGTTCAATCGAAGCATAACGTGGTTCATTTAACATTTTTTCTTTTAATACTTCTATTCGTTTCGTTTGCACCAATTCCATAAATTCTCCTATATAATATCCACATCAAAATCATTAAGATTATCAGTTATATCACTAACAATTAAACCATCAATATCATTCAAACTACCAAAGATAAAATCTCCATCTTCTTTAAACTTTCTACTTTCACACATCAAATAACTCTTATGACTTTGAGCTATGACTTTGCGTTTCATAAAACCATCATCTATATAATAAGTTGATATTTGACCATTGTTTGTATTGACCCCAACAACTCCTAAAAAGGCTTTATCTATTCTAAAATAATCCAACATCATACAAGACATAGAATCCCAAAAAGCATCTCCTTCATGATTGATTGTTCCTCCTATAAAAATAAGTTTTATATTTTGATTAGCTCTTAATGTATTTAATACATCAATCATATTTGTAATAATGGTTAATTCCTTAGAAGATTCATTTAATAATATCGCAATTTCCAAACTGCTTAAGGAAACATCAAGATAAATTGTTTCGTTTTCATTAATTAACTCTATTGCTTTTTGAGCAATAATGATTCTTTCATTATTTGGTGTTTTTTTGCGATCAGTACTGCTATACAGATGAGGATTATTTCTAATACTAATAGCTCCACCATATTCTTTTTTTAAAAGTCCCTGTCTTTCCAGTAATGATAAATCCTTACGAATGCAATCCTCTGTAACATCATATTCTAAAGCTAAATCTTTGACTTTAACACTTCCTTGAAGATTAATCTTATTGACAATATCTTCTTGTCTTTCTTTTGCAAACACGTTATCACCTCTTTTATTAATTTTTATTGTTTTTTATTATTTTGTATTTATTATAAACATATTCATCGATTTTTCAATCCTTAAAACAATAAAAAAACAATTTATTTCTCAATAAATTGTTTATAATGGTTTCTTTTTAATTTGACTATAACTTCTTGGATATTTATTGGGTGTTTTTTTCATTTTTTCAATATAGAGATTATAACGATAATCATTATCATCAGATAATGTAAATTCTTTTTCCATAACTATTTGTCCACCAAGTTTTTCTATACCCATTTCAGCTTCTAATAACTCTTCTTCTCCTTTAAGACCTTTTAATGCTATAAATTCGCCTCCAACTTTGACTAATGGTATACATAATTCACCTAAAATATCTAATCTAGCAACTGCTCTAGCTGTTACAATATCAAAGCGTTCGCGATGAGTCTTTCCATATTCTTCTGCTCTAGCATGGATAAGTTCAACATCTTTTAATTCTAATTCGTCTACAAGATGTTTTAAAAATGTAATACGTTTATTGAGTGAATCAATAATAGTTATTTTAAGATTTGGATATACAATCTTCAGAGGAATAGAGGGAAATCCAGCACCTGCACCTACATCACATAGAGATTGATGATCAAAATGTTGATTAAAAGATATTGTTAATGAATCATAGAAGTGTTTAAGATAAACATCTTCTTTATCAGTTATAGCTGTTAAATTCATCTTTTGATTCCATTCTATAAGTGTTTGATAATAAGTCTCAAATTGTTGAAGTTGTTTATTTGTAAGATTAATGTTGTTTTTTTGTAGTTCATTAATAAATTGTGTTTGATTCATTTTATTCTCCATAATGTTGTTTTAAATAAATGAGTAATACTGATATATCTGCAGGATTGATACCAGATATACGAGAAGCCTGCGCAATGGTTAATGGTCTAATATCAATGAGTTTCTGTCTAGCTTCGATAGCTAGGTTAGGAACATCATTATAGTCGATATCTAATGGTATTTGTTTTTCTTCCATTTTTTTCACTTTAGCAACTTGTCTTAATGTTTTATCAATGTAACCTTTATATTTAATAAGAATAGTAACACGTTTTTCTTCTTCACTTGTTAGGGTTGTTTCACCAATATAAGGTTTAATTTTTTGATAATCAAGTTCTGGCCTTTGTAAGATAGCTTTGGCACTTACACCTTCATTAAGTCTTGAAGAACCAATATCTTCTAATAAGTCATTAATTTCATGCTTAGGTGTAAAACGAATCGTATCCAATCTATCAATTTCATCATGGATACGTTTCATTTTATCAAGATAAGCCTGATAAACATCTTCGCTAACTAAACCTGCTTCATAACCATATTTTCTAAGTCTTTCATCAGCATTATCATGTCTTAATAATAAACGATATTCCGCTCTTGATGTTAACATGCGATAAGGTTCTTTGGTACCTTTTGTAACCAAATCATCTATTAATACACCAATATAAGCTTCATCTCTTCTAAGTATTAATGGTTCCTTATGTTGTATTTTTTTAACAGCATTAATACCAGCAATCAAACCTTGACCGGCTGCTTCTTCGTAACCACTTGTACCATTAATTTGACCAGCTGTAAATAGATTTTCTAATACCTTTGTTTCTAATGAAGGCCATAATTGCAATGGATCGATGGCATCGTATTCAATTGCATATGCATACTTTAAAATAATACAATTTTCAAGGCCTGGTAATGTACGAACCATTTTTTCTTGCACGTCATGAGGCATAGAAGTAGAGAATCCTTGAACATAGATAGTATTCATTTCTTTAGATTCTGGTTCTAAGAATATTTGATGACGATCTTTATCAGCAAATTTAACAACTTTATCTTCAATGGATGGACAATATCTTGGTCCAATTCCTTTAACAATTCCTGAATACATAGAAGAACGGTGAAGATTATCACGTATGATTTTATGTGTTTCTTCATTGGTATAAGTTAAGTAACATGGTAATTGTTCGGATGCAGGAGTGAAATGTGTTGTTTCATAACTAAAAGCTAATGGTTCATCGCTACCTGGTTGTAATGTTGTTTTTGAATAATCAACACTATTAATTTCAACTCTAGGAGGTGTTCCTGTTTTTAGTCTTTGAATGCGAAATCCATATTCTTTAAGTTTATCTGATAAGAATAATGATGGTTTTTCAGAGTTAGGGCCACTTGATGTCTTTTGATCACCTACCAAGACTTCTGCCTTTAAATATGTTCCTGTAGTTAAAATGACAGTTTGACTTTCAATCTTAGTACCATCACTTAATATCACGCCTTTAACTTTATTATTTTCAACAATCAAATCTTCCACCATTGCTTCTTTAATATCAAGATTTTCTTGTTTTTTGATTGTTTCACGCATATAGCGTGGATAAGCTTGTTTATCAGCTTGAGCCCTTAGCGATTGTACACCAGGACCTTTGGCTGTATTCAACATTTTCATTTGTAGATAAGTTTCATCGGTTGTCTTTCCCATCTGCCCACCTAAGGCATCTATTTCCCTTACGATAATTCCTTTGGCTGGACCGCCAATAGATGTATTACAAGGCATGCATCCAACATTATCAAAATGTGATGTCACCAACAATGTTTTAACACCAATACGACTAGCAGCCAAACAGGCTTCTATACCAGCATGTCCTCCTCCTACAACAATCACATCATACATTTATACCACTCCCTTTAATCGCATACATATTAGCACAAAAACTTAAACTTATCAATGAGATGTGTTATAATCCCTTTGAGGTGAAAACAATGGAACCAAAGGAAATATTAAAGAAATATAAACATTTTGCAGTATTAGGTGTCACACAAAACAAGGATAAATATGGTTATAAGATATTTAAAAGATTGATTGAAAGAGGATATGATACTTATGGTGTATCACCAATATATAATGAAGTTGATGGTATATCTCTATATAAATCATTAGAGGATATTCATGCACCTATTGATGTTGTTGTATTTGTTGTCAACAAGAAATATGCATTTGAATATATTAAACAGATGACTGATTTAGGTATTCAATATGCATGGATGCAACCTGGTACTTATGATGATGAGTTATTAGAACATATGAAAAATGTCGGTGTAAATGTTATACAAGCTTGTATATTAGTAGAAACAAAATAGATTGTACATTAAAAGTACAATCTATTTTTGTTAATCTAAATAATAAAGTCCTATTAATTCTTCTGAAATTTCCCATAATTTATTTGCCGTATCCAGATTATGAGAAGCTTTATTGGATTTGACGACATTTGGCATTCTATCTTTTGATGGGCCAAAATATTCGCCACCTTTAACATCTTTATCTGTAGCTGCACGAATAAGAGGCATTGCTCCATAAATAGTTGGCTTTAATATATAAGAAAGCCATGTTAATAATTTCTTAGTTACAGCATTATTTGCTTGTGCAGGCATAATATTTGTTTGTGCCAAGCCAGGGTGAGCAGCAAGCGAAATTGTAGATTTACCTGTGCGTGTAAGTCGTCGCTGCATTTCATAAGCAAATAAAAGCATTTCCATTTTAGAACGTCCATATGCTCTCCATCTACCATAACCTTTGCGATGTTCATAATACAAATTATCAAAATTAATTTTATTTCCAAGAAAATATGCTAAGCTGCTAACACTGACAACTCTTGCATTTGGTGTAGCTTCTAATAAATCAAATAATCTACCCGTTAAGGCAAAATGGCCAAGATAATTAGTAGCAAAATGGTTTTCAAATCCATCTATGGTTTCTGAATATGGAGCTGCCATAATTCCCGCATTGTTGATGAGGACATCAAGACGGTTATATCTTTTCTTAAATTGATTGGCAAAATCTGCAACACTTTGTTGACTGGCTAAATCTAAAAGTATAATATCCAAATCAGCATCAGGAATATCATCTTTTATCTTTTGCATAGCCTTTTTAGCTTTTTGAGGATTTCGACAAGCCATAACAACTTTTGCCCCTTTACGGGCAAGTTCCTTTGTTGTTTCAAATCCTAAACCACTATTTGCTCCTGTAACAATTATCACTTTACCTGTAAGATTAGGTACATCATCTAATTTCCAGCTCATAAATACTCCTTTAAAATTGATTTTATTTATCTGTTCCTTCGCCAGAATGAATCATATCAGATAATGTAACATCTGGATGATGATAACGACGTCTATTTTTAGGCACATTAGGATGCCAAATGGCTTTATGTGGGCACCACATAATGCAAGCCATACATTGTTGGCAATCATGTCCCCACTCAACTCCATTTTCACTAAGATGGATATTACCTGCTTGACAGATTTTTTCACATATTCCACAATGAATGCAAGCATCCGTTGTATAAAAGCCACCTTCCGTAGAATCACGATCGACTCCTAAATGTAGATTAAATGTTCTAGAACACCAGTTCCATGCCTTTCGTCCACGTCCTTTACGATCTTTCGTTCTTTTTTCACTTTGGATTGCTTTTACAATTTTTTTCGTGGCTTTCTTCTCATGATTCAAATAGATTTTTACAATTCCATCTGGCATCGGAGAAAATCCTACAATGTGATTAGGAGGCATAGGGAGCATAAAAGTCTGAATTGGTGCATTAACTTTAGCCTGTAAAATGGCCTTTAGGTCAATCAAGACAAATCCATCATAGCCACCACATGTAGCAATAATGAAAACCTTTTGTGATGGATTAAGTTGCATCTTTTCACATATTTCTTTTACGATTCTTGGTGGGCGAATGAACCATGTTGCTGTAGCAATTCCCACACGATCATATTTATCTGGAATACAAGCATTATTTTTTAGACTATAAATTGAACAAACATCAGTATATCCTAATACTTCTGCAATCTTGTTGGAAACAGAAAGTGTATTTCCAGAACCAGTATAATAATAAATAACAGTTCTTTCTGCCATAATTTTCTCCTTAATATTTGCTTACATTACTTCTTCCAAAAAGAAGGATACTTTTCATAATATTTAGCATCTTCAAAGGCAAATACACCTTTTTCTTGTTTGTATACCCACTTTTTAAGTGGTGTTTCTGTTAAGACAATACAAATCATCATCATAACAACAAATAAAATAATAGCCCATAACCAATCACTACCTGTAATATTTTGTAAATGTGATAAGATGTAGACTCCTGCTGGCAAGAACATCATCCAGGAAGTAGCAAAACCTGGATGATAGATGGTTTTCTTTCCATCTTTTCTTAGCCAGAAATAGGTAAGAATACCACCACCAGTATGTGCTAATACTTCAATAAAACATAATAACATCATACATAAAGCGGTAGCATTAGAAAGGCCAGTGAACAAACTGAGCACTAGATAACATAATGGAATCCATTGTAAACCCACATTAGTAATCATATCTGTCAGTCGGCTCATAGGGAATCTATCAATTTGCTGCTTTTTTATATCTTTTGGTCCTAACAACACATTATAGAAAATATGAAGACCACCAGGAAACTTCCATTCCTCTAATACATGAAAAGGCATAATTAATGCTACAAATACTGCACCTTGTGCACCTAAAGGCATATCATTCCAATATATCGCAGATAATACACCTGTAACAACACCTGTAACACATATAAAAATAATCCAATTAATATCACACCATTTATCTAATTTTTTTACCATAATTAACACTCCTCCTTTGCAGCTTTACGTTCTTCCCAAAGAGCATTTACATGTTCTTTATTATAGCCATATAATTCTCTATCTTCAAAAGGATAAGGTGAATTTTTGTCCATCATCAATAGGATTGGAATAATAAAAGTAAGAAGCAACATTAAAATA
Source organism: Erysipelotrichaceae bacterium (assembly GCA_021201315.1). Classification (GTDB taxonomy): domain Bacteria; phylum Bacillota_I; class Bacilli_A; order Erysipelotrichales; family Coprobacillaceae; genus JAJQDJ01. The sequence continues at coordinate 1,841 of JAJQFG010000107.1, read as the reverse complement.
GATCCTGGAATACCCCACCAAAGTTGTCCTGCTTTTTCTGGCAAATAAGTAATAACATACCAAATATAATAAATTGCCACAGGTGTCTGTAAAAAAGCAGTAGACGCAAGTCCAGGATTATATTTACTTTTTAAACGTATATTCATAACAATACCATGTCCTGGAAGTTGCCATACACCAGCCAATGCTTGACAAGCTCCCATCCAAATAAGATTAGGAAAACAAATAGGAATAATATAACTCAAATAACAAAATATAACATTACTCAAAAAACTTTGTCTTGCATTTAATGGATAACGTTCTGGATGTTCTGTTTCTCCTAGTCCTGCCATATTAGAAATAAGTGGAAAACCACCTGGAAAAGCATATTCTTCAAATTGATGCATCAACATTCCCATCCAACTAAATATCAAAATAATACGAATTTTACTTAAGTGATCACAACCCCATAGTCCCATTACAAAGGCTAAAATTACAAAGAGAATACCACCAATATAATACCAATTTCGTCTCCAAAATTTCATACAATTAACCTCCTAAATAACAATTTGACAAATATTTGTTAATTCATTATAATTTACAGTAATCATTAAAGTCAACAAACTGTTGATGTTAAAATGTTTTGTTGTCAACATAACATGATTATATTGTTTTAAAGTCAACAGAAATTTAGAATTTGTCGAGGTAAAAATGGAAAACCAAAGAATACGAATCAGTAAAATCATGCTTAAGAATGGATTACTTCAGCTTTTAAAAGAAAAGCCACTAAATAAAATAACAGTTTATGAACTGTGTCAAGTATCGCAAATCAATCGCACAACCTTTTATAAATACTATGGTAGTCAGGAAGACCTGCTATATGAAATTGAAATGGACTTTCTCAAACAATTAGATGAGGATTTAAAACATATTATTACTAAAAGCACCAATGCTTTGCAACTAATATTGCAACATTTGTATGATCAACGTGAGTTATTTTGCATCCTTGTTCGCTCCGTACCTATGCAGGAGTTTTCTGAGCATTTATTTGCTATTCCTAGTATTAATATTATTTTTCAAAATATGATAGATGAAAGCAACTACTCACAAACAGATGTTAAATATATACGTCAATTTGTCTTTCAAGGTACTTTTTCCATTCTCTATGATTGGTTAAATAGTGATAATCCTGAGCCTGCAGAGGAGATTGCTAATGTGCTTGAAGTTTTAAAAAACAAACTATAACTTTAGAAAATCTACAATTTTTTAACAAAAAAAGTGCAGTTACCTGCACTTATCTCCAAAAGTTAGCATTTCCACTACCAACTGATATCACTTCATAAGAAGTGTTATTAGAAGTACCACCAGAAAAATAGGTTTTTCCTGATTCACTTCCATTAAATATATCTATATGACTACCTGTGATTGCACCACCACGATCAACTACAATACCATAAATAGTACTATCCGTATTTAAATTATGGTTTGTAATCTTAATAATTGTACCAAAAGGAATCGATCTGTCAGCAGCTAAACAATAATACTTTGTTCCATTATAAGTAAGATATGGTGAATTAGAATTGTTAACACCTGTTGATGCTGATAATTTCACACCTGATGAAGAAGTTCCACCACAACCACTACAGTCACCACCATAGGTAGTCAGTTTTCCTGTAAAAGTTGTACCTTCACTAATACCACCATAACGAATAATTTCATCAGTAGCTTCTTCAATAATATCTTCTTTTATTTTCTTTGTACTTGTTTCTTTTCCATTAGCATATGTGACTAAATAGGTCACATTTGCTTAAAATGTACCCTGTAAAATGGACAGTTAAATAAAAAAGAGTCAAGTGTTGAAC
>JAJQFG010000037.1 GCA_021201315.1 Erysipelotrichaceae bacterium | reverse complement strand
AAGCAAATTGTGCTTTTATATTTTTGACAAGTGAATCAGATGGTCTAGCATATTTAATAATTGTTATAAAAATTAAAATATACTTCCTTCTCAAGGACAATTAAATAAAAAATGACCCCTTCTCATTTGTGAGAAGGGGAATGTTTTTAGTTCTTAACTTAATGACATTGACCAAATAATATCTTGTAAGGGAGTTTTAAATATATTATTCTTTTACTAATATTAATGCATCTTGTTCGAAAGGATGTTGTGATATAATTGTTTCTTCATTATTAGAGATAATTTCACCATTAGCTATTCTGCCATTTTGTAAATCATATATTTTAACATTTGGATTATTGAATTTTTGTTTTAATTTAATTTTAGTAGTATGAGGAAGATATACTAAATATATATTATTATTTGTTTTGCCAATTCTAATTTCATCAGTATTATTTATTAAAATATCTTGTTTAGAGGAAATGGATGTTATTTGATAATCTTCTAATAAATATTTGATAAAACCATAATCCCATGCGCCTGGATACAAAATAGCTTTATACCATGGATCTGAACTATCAAATCCTTCACCTAAGTTTTTGTTGACTTTCTCAGTGCTTTTTTCCCAATTCCAAATACCATGTGCACCATAAGTAATTCCAGCACTTGCACCTGCTAATAAGCTTGTCCATGCTGCTTTTCTTACATCTTCTTGAGTAAAACGTCCATAAAGCTGTCTGCTATAGCCCATTTGTTCATAACATGGTTCAGCATTAATTATTGGTTTCTTTGGATAGTGATTAATAAATTCTTCAGCTAATAAATAAGCTTGATTCTGTTGATCTCTATTATGTCCAGATTGGAACATATAGAAATCAATATCATTTAAAAATTCTTTAGGTATATAATGATATCCTCTTTTAATATGAAATGCTTTTAGTGAATCAGGTGAATATTTATTTAAAGAGTTTAATACTTGTTGGTAATGTGAAATAGATTCATCACTATCAAAACCAGTATCACCACTTACAATATACATAGGGTCAAATTCTTCAAATTGATTGACAGTTTTTGCTACATAAGAATCGATAACATTATATGGCATAATATTATCCTTACAAATTGCACTACCCCAGGTTCCTGGCACATAATTTGTCCATAATACAACTAATGCAAGCTGAAAACCTTGTTCAACAGCCATTTTACACATTAATTTAGCACGGTCATAATATTCTTGATTCCATTGATTAAAATCAAACACTTGATCATCAATGCATTTAAATGGATATAATCCTGTTTCATTTAAACATCTATCCCACTGAGGTAAAGTATTAATTTGTAAAACATTGATACCTTGACTTTTTCTAATCTTTAAATAATAAGCCCATTCATCTAAGGTAGCATTTGTAAAAACACTCCAGACAGTATCTCCAAGATAAAAGAAGGGTTTACCATTGAGTTCAAATCCATTTTTTTGCTCATTTACTACTAATTTAGTCATTTTGAATTCTCCAATCGTTCAATATTTTTATAAAAGTCTAATGCTATATCCATCCATCCTTGAACTGTTTCACGATGATGAAATGAAAGAGCAAATCCATGTCCACAATCTTCTAATAATCTAAATTGATGCTTCACATGAAATTCATTTAATTTTTTGTCCATTTCAATCGCTCCATGATAATCAACTAACTCATCATTTTTGCTATGAATAAAATAAAGTGGTGGATAATTCTCATCAATTTGTTTATCAACACTATATAAATTGATCTCTTCTTCAGTATAATCACCTAACATATTATTTAGAGTATCTTCACACAAAATTATTTCATCATTTGTTAATTGATCTCTATGTTTTAATTTTTCATCATATATCCATGTAGCTAGTAAAGGATAACCTAGAATCAGCATCTTTGGTTTAGGTAAATTATATTTACCATACCCTAGTTTTTCAATTGCCCAACTACCACTTAAGTGTCCACCAGCAGAGAATCCTACAACAATATAATTATTAATAGAAATTCCTTTGTTTTGTAAATGTTTAAGAGCATAGGCAAAATCTTCAAGTGGTTTAGGTAATACACCTTTTTGATTTGTACGATAGCGTAGTAACGCAATGTTGAAACCATTAGTTAATAATTTTCCAGCAATGGGTACACCTTCTAACATTGTACAAACTTTATGGTAACCTCCTCCTGGTACAATAATAGCAAGAGGAGCATTTGCATTAGTTTCAAAATAAGATATTTGAACTTCTTCCTTATCAGGAGATTGTTTTATAGCATCATTATCATAAACTTTATCACTAAATGCTTTATTTGATTCTAGTAAATCATTCATTAATTGTAAGGCAAATGCAGTTTCCTTAGCTTGTTCATCACAATAATGTTCTATTGTATCTTCTACAATATTTCCCTTGCTAGTAGGCTGTATAAAGGGCATGATTTGTGAAATAGAACTATTTGAATTTCTTAGTTCACCAAAAGTCGTTTTTTCATTAATTATCATATGTTCATCTCCTACTATTTTAGATTCATTAAAATTTCATTAAATTCAATATTCTTTTTTTCAGTTAATTGAAGAGTATCATATTGACTCATTGAAGTAACAACAACAGGAGTTTCAATGCTATAGCCAGCTTCTTGTATTTTTTCAATATCAAATTCAATAAGTGTTTGGCCTTTCTTAACTTTATCACCTTGAGAAACTAAAGCATTAAAATATTTTCCTTGTAAATTAACTGTATCAAATCCAACATGAATTAAAATTTCAACACCACTTGTAGATTTTAATCCCAAAGCATGTTTTGTAGGGAATAGGACTAGTAACTCACCATCAAATGGAGCCACTATTTTACCTTCACTTGGGACAATTGCGATACCTTCTCCCATTGCACCTTGAGAAAAAGCTTTATCTGAAACTTGATCTAAAGGAATAACATTACCTTGAATAGGTGTATATATATTACATGTAGTTTCAATTGATGTGTTTTCAATAGCATTGTTGTTGTCATTATCTGTTTTTGAAGTTGCTGGTTCTAACATTGAATCATCAAAGCCAAATAGATATGTACAAATCAATGGTCCAAAGAATGCAACTAAACAAGCAATAACAAATCCAACAAAGCCTTGGCCCATATAAGTTCCCCATGTTAAGATAGACAAACTAGCAAAAGCTGTTGCACCTGCACCACTAGCGGCCATAATAGCACCTGAAATACCTCCAAATATCATAACGAAATAAAATGGCTTTTTATATTTTAGAGTTACACCATACATTGCTGGTTCAGTAATACCTGCTAAGATAGCTGCTATAAATGCTTGACCAGAGATTTCTTTTAATTCTTTGTTACGTGTTTTTAAGAATACACCTAATGTGGCTCCAGCCTGTGCAAAATTGATAGGACCTGTTGATGAAACCATTTGTTCTCTTCCTGAAATAGCCATTGTATTAATAGCAATTGCTATAAATCCCCAATGAATACCAGCCATAATAACAAGTGGCCAAACAAAACATAATATAAATCCGACAGGAATTGGTGCAACATTAATTGCAGTTGAAGTAATAGAAGCTAATGAATTACCTAACCAATCTGTTACTGGACCAATAATTAAATAAGCTAAAGGTACAATAATTAATATAGAGAATACAGGATATAAAAGATCTCTGATAACACTTGGTAAAATCTTTTTCATAAACTTTTCAAGTTTTGATTGTGTATAAGTGGCTATAATAATTGGTAATACTGTAGATGTGTAACTAATTAAAACAACCGGTATTCCAAAGAATGTAAGTGATTCACCTGCACTATAAGCAGCAGTTAAGTCTGGATAAACTAAAGCACCAGCAATTGCTACTGAAATAAATTGATTAGCTCCAAATCGTTTTGCAGATGTATAAGCTAAGAAAATAGGTAAGAAAGTATAAATAGCATCACTACTAGCATATAAAATTCTATAAGTACCTGACGTTGATGATAAAACTCCTATTGTTGACAAAACAATAAGGATACCTTTTATCATACCTGAGGCAGCTAATACACCAAGAATTGGTGTAAAAATACCAGTAATGGTATTAACTAACGTTGAAGCTAAGCCTTTAATACCTTTTTCATTAGAACCAGAATTTTCTTCAACTTCTTCACCATTTGAATTTCCTGCATTAATTCCAGGAATTTTAATAACCTCTTCATAAACATCACCAACTTGCTGTCCTATGACAACCTGATATTGACCTCCGTTTTGAATAACTTGGATGACACCCTTCATGTTTTCAAGATGCTTCGTATTTGCTTTAGATTCATCTTTCAAAGTGAAGCGCAATCTTGTCATACAATGAATAACACTTTTAACGTTTTCTGTACCGCCCACATTTTCTACTATTTCTTGGGCTAATTGACTGTAATTTTTAGACATATTTTTATCTCTCCTTTTCGATATAAATAATATCAATAAATTAAGTTAATTAAAATACAGAATTAAGCAATTTAAACTTAATTTTTACTTAATAATCCTTTGAACTATCTCTTTTTAAGAAATAAGTTAGTACTTGAATTTTTACAGGTGTTTGATTTGGATCTTTCATCAAGGACATTAACCTATTTACTGCTTCTATTCCAAGATATTGCTTTGGAACGTGGATAGTAGAAAGAGGAGGATCAGAAACTTCACTAATAGAGAGATTATCAAAACCAATAATAGAAACATCTTCGGGTATACGATATCCCATTTCTTTAAATGCCTTTAAAGCTCCCAATGCCAACAAATCATTATCTGCAAAATATCCAGGAGCAATATCATCACCTCGTTTTAGTATTTCTAACATATCATTATATGCACCGTCAATAGATGGAGTTAAATCATGTATAATACACTTTGATGTATTATAACCACTTTCTCTGACTGAGTTAAAAAACCCATTAGATCGCTGAACAAAATTACTAATCCTTAAATTTGATCTTAAATATCCAGGTTCCTTTTGACAACAACGTAAAAGTTCTCTTCCTGCTAAATAGCTTCCCTGTTCATTATTAATTAGGACTGAATTACATGGAATTGTATTAAAATAAGCATCTAGTAAAACAACTGGATATGGTAATGCAAGAAAAGGTATAACATCTCTTGGCTCCATTTCTGTACCTAATAAAACAATTCCACTACAATCAGTATAAAACATTTCTTCTAAATCTATATTTGATGAATTTTCATCATAATAAATATAATCAATTTTAAATTTTAATTGATTTTTTTACAGCTTGCAGATATTCCTTCCATCACTTCTGTAAAGAAATGATTATCAATCGTTATAACACTACCGTATTTTTTATAAATCACAAAGTGTATTGTTGCATTTTCATATGATTTTTCATTGATTTTAGAAAAATCATATCCATATTTTTCAGCAGCTGCTCTTACTTTAAGTCTGGTTTTTGTGCTGACACCAGGTTTGTTATTTAAAGCCATAGAAACTGCAGCTGCAGATAAATTAAGTTTTTTGGCTAGTTCTTTAGCAGTAATTGACATATAAATTCTCCTTAATAATGATATATAATTATAAAATTATTATACATTAAATAAGATAAAAATATATAAAAATAATGATTTTAGTACCATAATACTTAATCATTTATGTAAAAAGTTATGACAGATTTTTGTATGATAATCAGTATAGTGAATTACCACGTCCAAAGTCGTCGCTATTAGCTCCGCCCATGGGCGTGGCTTCTAGTTCCTCTTCAGAGCATCGGCTCAATGCTATTCACAAAGCACTATCTTATTTCTAGATTACGTTTCAAACAACTTTTTGTTGTTTTAGCTTTTTCTTATTTATTCTTCTTTGTTTGCTTTTGCTGATACCTTTTGTTGATTGCACTTTAAGCTGCTTTTCTCGACTTTCTTTTTCACAGTATTCTTACTGTTGCTTGTATACCTTGATATTGTTAAAATCAGGTAATAGCGCATCCTTCATTGTAAACATATCTGGTATTGCTTTTCTACCTATGTTGGCTGATTCATTTAAATCTGAATTAATGATTGTACCATCTTTAGTTCGATACAGTCCTCTATAACCACTGCCATTATCTCTAGAATGTTCACCAAATTCATTTTTGTATTTTGTTGGTGCACGTCTTCCTGAAAAATGTATGTTTTGTAGCATCATTTTTTTGTATATAGGTATTTCTATCATTCTCATTTGAATATTTGTTTCTAATACAATTGTTTCAGCCATTTGTTGAATAGATTCCATATCATAAAGTAATAAAATACCTTCACCTTGATCAATTTGTGTTAATGTTTCCAGTTGACAAAAAGATAAAAGATTGTATAATGAAGTTAAACAATTGTTTAAAACATATGTTTAACTTTTTTTACATTATGAATTAGGAGGTAAATTATTATGACAAGAGATGTATCAGGTTTAACAAAACCATTGAAGTTAGGCAAAATTAATGTTAAGAATCGTATTTGGAATTCACCTTTATGGACTAGAACAGCAACAGTTAATGGTGAAATTAGTGATCGTACTATTGCCCATTATGTTGCACGTGCAAAAGGTGGTTGTGGCGTTATCACAACAGAAGCATGTGCCGTTGATGGGAACCATCATTGGATTACTCCACAGATTGCAATTTGGGATGATGTATTTATGCCAGGTCATAGAAGATTGGTTGAAGCTATTCATGCGTATGATACACCTATTATTTGCCAGATTCATCACTCTGGCATGTTTGGTACAAATCCTGTATCACCTTCAGGTGTTCCTTGTGCTGATCTAGGAAAAGTTGGCGAGATGATTCAATCACGTGTTTTAACAATAGAGGAAATTGAAGAAATTCGTGATAAGTTTATTGCAGCTGCATGTCGTGCACAAGCTATTGGTTATGATGGTGTAGAAGTTCATGGTGCAACAGCATACTTATTAGAGCAATTCTTTTCTCCACATAATAATCATAGAGATGACAAATATGGTGGGACATTAGAAAAACGTATGGAACTAGCAATAGAAATCGTTGCTGGTATTCGTCAAGCATGTGGTCCAGATTTTATCATCGGTTATTGTGGTGCTGATTGTGATTGGGTAGAAGGTGGTATTGTTCGTGAACATACGTCTGCCTTAGTAAAAGCATTGGAATCTGTTGGATTAACTTACTTCGATTTACAGACTGATGGTACTTATGAAACTTTCCATCGAGTTGAATGTTCAGCAGGTTATCGTAGACAACCAATTGGTCAGTTTGATAAAACTGCTTATTACAAAAGTATATTAAATATTCCTGTTACAACTCGTGGTGCAGGTGAATATGATCCTGCACATTGGAATGAAGCATTTTTAAATGATCAATGTGATGCCATTCGATTAGGTAAACAGTCATTAGCTGATCCTGATACAGCAAAAAAAGCTATAAATGGAGATTGGGAAGCTATTCGTACATGTATTAAATGTGGAAACTGTATCAATAGTGGAGAAGTTATGCCATATGAACTAAGCTGTGCTATTAATCCAGGAGTTGGCCGCTACGAAACACAAATACATCGTGCTGATGAAAGTAAAAATGTTGTCGTTGTTGGTGGAGGACCTGCAGGTATTGAAGCAGCAAGGGTTAGTGCATTGCGAGGGCATAAGGTAACATTATTAGAAAAGAATAGTGAGTTAGGTGGCAATTTATATGTGGCTTCTTTACCTATTTCAAAAGAAACTTTCTTAGGTTATATTAAATGGGGAAATGAACAATTAAAACGATTAAATGTTGAGGTAAGATTGAATTGTGACGCAACTGCAGATATGATTCTTGATTTAAAACCAGATGCAGTATTTGTTGCCACTGGAGCTATACCTGCTATGCCACAAATTTCAGGTATTGATTTACCAACATTGATTAAAGCAGAAGATGTGCTTAAAGGTAAGTCAGAAATTGGAAATAATGTTGTTATTGCAGGTGCAGGTGAAGTTGGTATTGAAACAGCTGATTTGATTATGACAAAATATCATCCAGACAGTGTTACTCTAATTGAAATGAGAGAAGACATTGGTATGGATATGAATCCAATGGACAAAGCAATGTTGTTAGCAAATGATTCAATTTTCCCTACTCATTTCCGTAATGGGTTGAAATTAATGACTAGCACACGTATCACTTCTTTCCAAGAGGATGGTGTGACAGTGTTACCTAAAAATGAAGCAGAAAAGTTTATTCCTGCTGATACTATCATATTAGCAATGGGATATACTTCACAAAATTCATTAGCAAAAGAATTATCAGGTAATGTTGCAGAATTAGAAGTAATTGGTGATGCTTGTAAAGTCGGTAAAATTGTAAATGCTATATATCAAGCAAATATTAAAGCCTGTGATATTTAATTATAAAAAGTACTCAGTTTATTAACGAGTACTTTTTTCATGGATTGTTTTTCAAGTAGATGTTATAATATTATAAAATTATGGAGGATGACAGAATGGTAAATGGAAATTCAACTAAAAATGAGATTTTAGAAAAGGCTACTGAAATATTTTCTATGTATGGCTATCAAGCTACAACTATAAGAATGATTGCTGAGGCTGCAAACGTCAATGTTGCATCCATTAATTATCATTTTAGTTCAAAACAACAACTTTATCTGGCAGTGATGCAACAAGCAGCAAAAGAAGCTTTTCATGATTTTCCAGAAACTATTCTTACTGATACTACAACCTCTTCGGAAAAGAAAATCTTTTTATTTATACGATATACCTTAATTTGTTTGTTAGGAGAAGATGGTAAAGGAACGACTTTTGGAAAGTTGATGACATTTGAAGCATCTTCTTGTCCCTCAAAAATTGGTGGTGAAATCTTAGACAAAACAATTGGATCTAGAACACGTTTATTAGAAAATCTAGTTAGAGATATTACTCATATTGAACAACCACAACAAGTGGAGAGAATAACCGCTTGTATTGTTGGACAAACGGTATATTTTCTATTATCAGATGCATTAACTGATGAATTATTTGCGAAAGCTGCACCAAAATCTAAAGAAGATGTTGATCAACTATGTGATACGATATATCAATTTACAATTACCGCCTTGCAAGGAATGAAAGTTGACAATTAAATATGTAGATATTTGCTTAAAAGTTTAATTGGCTATCTTGCTGATGGAATAATTGATTTTGGCAATTTTATAAACAAAAACAATAAATTGAAATCTATTGATAATAGTTAAAATCACTATAAACAAATAAAATCAATATAATATGAAATCCTGTTCTTTCATCCGTGAATAATAAGCAATTTTCCAGAATGTTACTCAAAAGAGTAACCTTTTTATTTTATAAAAGCATTAGTTTTATCAATGTTTTTTCATTTAAACACTTTTTGTAGAAATTCATCATATACTTCTTAAATGTCAAAAAACATACATCATAACAATGATCAATATGTATTATTGTATAATAGCAATAAGATTTTGGAACAATTCAAAGTCTAGTTTGAAAGGAGATATGGCTATGTTTGGCTCATTTGGAGGTCAGGCATTGATTCTTTCAATCAACTTTATAACAACGATAAAAGTATAAAGTTCACGCCTATACATAAAGCACTATTGCTTTTAGATTTTCTAAAAACGATTTTAACATTTTGATTACTTCTCTATCATTGCGTTTTGATTTACAATAGTTTTACAAACAGAAAAGGAGGATCAAACATGGAGTATGTTACTTTAAATAATGGTGTTAAAATGCCTATCATTGGATACGGAACATACCAAACACCTGCAAGCATAACAGAAAAGTGTGTTACTGATGCATTAAATGCAGGATATCGTTCTATTGATACAGCACAATGTTATGGAAATGAGAAAGAAGTTGGTATAGCATGCCGAAAATCTAGCATACCTAGAGAAGAGTTATTTATTACAACAAAGCTTTGGGGATGTCGTGGATATCAGGATACATATCGTTCCATTGAAAGTTCTTTAAAAAGAATAGATATGGATTATATTGACTTGTTGTTAATTCATGAGCCTACAGGTGATGTCTATGAGATTTATAGAGCTATGGAGGATTTCTATAATAAGGGTAAATTACGTGCCATTGGTATTTCCAACTTTTTGGAAGATAAGTATTTGGATTTAGTCGTTCATTGCAAGGTCATTCCTGCTATCAATCAGGTGGAAACTCATGTGTTTCGTCAACAAGACAAATTGCGTGAATTAGAGTGTCAGATTGGTACAAAGCACGAAAGCTGGTCACCTTTAGCTTGTGGCAAGAATAATATTTGGAATAATCCAACATTAGTAAGTATTGCAAAAAAACATCACAAGACTGTTTCACAAATTGCTTTACGTTTTTTAGTTCAACAAGGAATTATTGTCATTCCTAAAACTACAAATCCACTTCATATGATAGAAAATATTTCAGTTCTAGATTTTGATTTGGAAACTGAAGAAATACAAACTATTAAAGGACTTGAAGTTGGACGTAGTTTATTTGGCTGGTGGTGAAATGATATAAAATATAATTTGTCATTGAGAAGGAGAATTTTTATGCAATATAAAAATCAATTAAGTACAATCTTAATTGATTTTTCTTTAACTTTATTGTTTTGCTGGACAATCATAAAACATATCAGTTGTCTGGGTATTATCTGATATATCAAAATTACTGATATCAAGATCGGTTAATGATTCACAATCATAGAACATATAACGCATATCAACAACTCTTGATGTATTAAAACTACTCAAATTCAAACTTGTTAATGCTTTGTTGTCAGAAAACATACCACTCATATAATAAACATATGAAGTATCAAAACTAGTTAAATCCAAACTGACTAATGATGACATAGTACCAAACATGTTTTTCATGCTATTAACTTTTGATGTATTAAAATTGCTTACATCTAAAGTTGTAATTGATTTCATACTAACAAACATACCTTCCATATCTTGAACATTTGATGTATCAAAAGTACTAACATCTAAACTTATTAAATTAGTACAATTAGCAAACATATATTTCATAGATGTCACATATGATGTATTAAAACAATTATTAAAATTAATAAATGTTACATTTGTAAAATTGAAAAACAAATATTGACTATCTGGATTTGCATTAACGCCACCATTTCCTCCAATATATAAATCATACAAATCACCATTTTCTATTAACCATGCCATAACAGATCCATCTTTATTTTCTGAAGCATCCCATGAATCAACAATATCGGCAGGCATATCACTTAGACTATCTAAGAATGTAATCGTTTGAATATCCTCACGTTCCAATTCTTCATTTCCAAAAACATAATTTTGAAGACTCGAAGCACTTTCTTCATCGTCAAGATCTTGACATAATAAATTTTCAATACTTGTTTCATCATCATCTTCGCTTGTTTCTTTATCACTTACATCAGTTTCGTCATTGTTTGTTTCTGTCTCACTAGTTGTATCACTAATACCTTTATCATCTGTATCATTGGAATCACCACTTGAACATCCAATCAATGATATACTTAGTAATCCAACTAATAATAATTTAATAAATTTTTCCATTTTACATCTCCATTTTCTTAAATCTATATCAATTATATATTATCAATGATAAATAAAGAAGATGTGTCAAGTAAGTGGACAAAGAAAATAAAAAATAATGAGAAATCGTATTACTTATTCTCACTATTTTATCATATACAATTGAATACTTGATTATATTATCAATAAAAATCTTCCAATTCTAATGGACAATCTTCAAACATACCATCAAATTCTTCTAGATTTGATGCATTAATGGTAATTTCTAAATTTGTTAATAACTCACAATTACAAAACATATAAGACATATTTTTCACATTAGATGTATCAAAACTGCTTAAATCAAGACTTGTTAAGGATTTACAATTATTAAACATACTAGTCATATATTTCACATTTGAAGTATCAAAATTAGTTAAATCTAGATTCGTCAAAGATTTACATTTCCAAAACATATCACTCATATTTGTAACATTTGAAGTATCAAAACTCCTTAGATCAAGACCTGTCAAAATATTGCAATCTACAAACATATTTTTCATACTAGTAATATTTGATGTACAAAAACAATCATTAAAGTTAATAGATGTTAGATTTGTATAATACCTAAACATATCACTACTCTTTTCATTTGCATCGACACCACCATCACCAGCGATATATAAATCATACATTTCTTCATCATCTTCAATTTCTACTATCCATGCCATAACAGATCCATCATCTTTTTCAGAAACATCCCATGAATCATAAGCGTCTGAAGGCATATAACTAAGGCTGTCTAAAAAAGTGATTGTTTTGATATGAGAACGTGTCCATTCATCACTACCAAAAACCGATACATCATTCTCTTCAAGTTCTATTAAGACATTACCACTTAATGTTGTAACAACTTTCCCACTAGTACTATAAGTTTTACTACTTGTTTCATTGTTAGTTGTTGCAGTTTCGCTATTGTCTGTTTCAGTGTTATCATTATTTGTTGTCATTTCACTAGTATTACTGTCCGCATCAACATCACTTGATTCACTTGAATCACCACTAGAGCATCCTACTAATGATATACATAATAATCCCATTAGTAATAATTTAATAATCTTTTCCATTTTTCCTCTCCATTTTCTTAAATCTATATTAATTATATATTATCAATGATAATTAAAAAAGATGTGTCAAGTAAGTGGACAAAGAAATTATTTTTTCTTTCTTACTTCCCATAATCTAAATGTCTGAAGATAAGTACAGTCTTTTGGTAGAGTAGGATTAAATAAGACTCTAAAGAGATTGACTTTTTTACAATATTGGCATTTTTGAAAACGCTGTTCGTAAACTCTACATCTATTTGTTTCGGTATCTAAATAATCACAAGGACTATTATAATGAATAATGACTTCTCCATCTTTTCCCAAGGAGCGAGAATAACAACATTTACCACAACAATTGCATAATGCATCCCAATTTTTATGCCATTTTAGCCATGCTTTTATAATATCAATTATCAAGTGTATCACCCCATATAATGTAATTTGAATAATTACATTATATTTTATGGTAAATATCATGTCAAGAGTTACAATTGAATGATAAGATAAAATCTGTTATACTTTTTTTGAGGTGGTTATATGCGTACAAGCAAGAAATTTCCTATGGCGATTCATTCTTTACTTTATGTTGCTGCTTTTTCTGATAAGATGCGTATTACCAGTAGTATTGTAGCTGATAGTATTGGTGTGAATGCTGTTGTTGTAAGAAATATTTTTATTGATTTATCAAAGAATGAATTATTAATCGCAACTTCTGGTAAAAATGGTGGGGTGAAACTTGCTAAGGATGCACAAGATATAACATTATGGGATATTTATCAAGCAGTGGAAAGTAGTGATGTGGAAGATGTTTTTAAAATATATGAAGGAAGTAGTGATTGTCCTGTGGGAAAGAGCTTTTATGAGTTAATATATCCTCATATGGAAGATAGTATAAAAGCAATGAGTGAAAATATGAAGCAAGTAACGTTGCAAATATTGTTAGATGAACTAAAAGAAAACCTAGATTAAATCTAGGTTTTTTTATATTGCATTAGCAGCATAGTAGCCTGAACGAATAGCTGAAGCAATATCAGCTGTTTTATCACCAGAGCAATCTCCTACATATGTTAATGGTACAGTAATTCCTGTTTCATTATAGATGTTTTTCTTTGATCCTAAGGCATTGATAATGGTATCAGCTTTGATAGTTATTTCTGTATTATCAGTTGTATTGGTTGCATAGATAGTATTGTCTTTGATTTCATTGACTTTGGTATTGACGTATTGAGTGACGTTGTGTTCTTTGAAATCTTTGATGACCAAAGGCAAAACAGTTGATGACTCACCAATAGCGACTTTATCTAACATTTCTACAATTGATGTTTCATAGCCTTTATTGATAAGGAATTCTGTGGTTTCACTACCAACAAGACCTCCACCTAAAACAACACATTTTCCGTTAACTTGAGCACCTGCTAAAACATCCCATGAAGATACAATATTACTATTTTCTACTTTAAATGGTACATCCATATTATGAGCCCCAATAGCTATAATCACTTGATCAAAATTATTAATATAATCCACTGTAGCTTCACTATTTAGTTCAATATTTACATTGAGTGTTGGTAAGATTTTTTCATAATATTCTACAGATCTAAGTATTTCACTTTTTCTTGGAGGTATTGCAGCTAAATGAATTTGTCCACCTAGTTTATCTGCTTTTTCAACAATAGTCACTTGATGACCACGAATAGCTGCCACTCTAGCAGCTTCTAAACCTGCTAAACCACCACCAATAATAAGAACTTTCTTTGAAGTATCAGATGGTTTAATAAATATAGTTGTTTCATCACCATTTTCTGCATTTAAAACACAAGAAATATATCGACGATTTTGAATAGCATCAACACATCCCTTATTACAATTCAAACATTCACGAATGCATTCTCCTTTTTCAATTTTTAAAGCAATATCAGGATCTGTACATAATGAACGTCCATATGCAATAATATCAGCTTCACCATTTTCTAGTATTTTCTCTCCTGCTTCAACTGTAACAACTCTTCCTACAGTAGCTATAGGAATAGAAACAACATCCTTAATCTTTTTAGCCACTGGCAATGTCCAATTATAAGGAACATCTCCCATTGGAGGAATGGTATCACCCATAGAGCCAGTATGATTGGCTTGCGCTACTTGAATCATATCAACCCCAGCATCTTCTAATAGTTTAGCAAATTCAATAGCTTCATCTTCTTGTAGACCACCTTTTCCTCTAAGTGTTCCATCACTATTAACAGTAATAATTGGTAATTTATATTCAATAGCTAGTTCTGGTGCAGACTCTCTTATAGTTTTTACAACTTCTAAAGCAAATCGTGTTCTATTTTCAAAAGAGCCACCGTAATTATCAGTTCTATGATTCAATATTTTAGAACAAAGTGATCCTACAATTCTATCACCATGGATTTCAATTGCATCAATACCTGCTTCTTGTGCTTTAGAAGCACAAGCACCAATACTTTGAATAATAGCTTGTAATTGTTCTACAGTGGCTTCTGATACAAAGTGTTGCATATCATGATGTAGTTTTGCATAAGCATCTCTTGTGATTGTTTCAGCAAGTTGTGTTTGTTTTGTTGCTTCTTCTTCATTACCTGAAGCTTTGGCTTTGGCAGCTGCCCCACGTGCTATATTAGCATCTACAATCATTTTGCCAACACCAGGAACGTCATATTCAGGATGGAAAATTTGTAAAGCTACTTTGGCATCATATTGATGCAAGGTATCAGCAAGTTTCTTAAATGTTGGTATTTGACTATCATCATATAATTTAGGGGTAGGAGAAGCAGTACGAACGGGTGCTACATCTCCAATAACAATATAGCCAACACCACCTTTAGCTAATCTTTCATAAAAGCCTAAACTACGTGTGCCAATTGATCCATCTCTTTCTTCATAACCTGTTGTCAGAGGTGGAAACATGATTCTATTTTTTAATGTCATTTTACCGACTTGTATCGGTTCTAATAATTTACTCATAAATTCTCCTTTATAATTTTAGTGCATATGCATAAGCTGAACTTATGGCATCTTTTAAATTTCTAACTTTATCACTATCACCAATATAATGAATTCTTTCATGATTCATTTTTACTGGATCATATCCACAAGCAAAAACAAGTGTATCAGCATCGTCAATGATATATTCTTGTCCCTTTTTCATATAAGTTATAGTATTTTCATCAACAGATGTGATTTGACTATTGGTTTCAATCTTTATGCCTTTACGCATTAAACGAAGCGTTAATTGGCTCTTTGCGGCACCACCCTCACCATTCATTAATCCTGGTGTTTGTTCAATAATTGTAACATCACGATTATTAGGGAATAAGTCATTGATAAGTGGAGCTAAATAATCAGCTGTTTCGCATCCAACAGATCCACCACCAATAATAACAATTTTTCTACCAGGAAAAGCTTTACCTGATAAAATATCATCTGCTGTCATAGTTTGTTTAAAGACTTTAAAAGCTTCTATTTCTTTAGGAATGGCACCAATTGTGCCTACTACTTCATAATCCTTAAATTCATTATCTAACATTTCATCCGTAACTTCCGTATTAAGTCTAATATCAACATTTGAAACTTCCAAACGTCTTCTCATATACTTAACAACCTTCGTAATTTCCTGTTTTGTAATAGGTACAGCTGCAATATTCAACTGTCCTCCAAGTTTACCAGACTTCTCACATAAAACAACTTCATGCCCTCTTCTAAAACAATCATAAGCCACTTCCATACCAGCAGGTCCACCACCAATAACCAATACCTTCTTCTTAACATCAGCCTCTTCAATCTCATCGGATTGCACTGAGGGATTCACTGTACATGAAATTGGCTTGCCAAACATAATACCCGTCAAACATCTGCCACAGCCAATACATGGTCTAATATCTTCAATTTGTCCCATTTTTGCTTTATTTGCAAAATCCTTATCACAAAGATTAGGTCTACCAATCATGCAAATATCACATTTCCCGTTTTCAATCAATTCTTCAGCAATCCATGGTTCATTAATTCTTGCAACTGTAGCTACTGGTATATGAACATATTTCTTAATTTCTTCACTGGCATGCATGTGTGGGGCTGGATTTGTCCCAGGAGCTGGCATTGAACTGCCACGTTTGATGGTATTACCACCTGAAACATGAATAAAATCAACACCATGTTTCTCTAATTGCTTAGAAACATAAATCATTTCATTGAGTGTCAATCCACCATCACTATATTCATCACCCGAAATTCTCACGTCAATGATAAAGTCATCATCACACACTTTTCTAACTTCATCAATCACTTCTAAAGTTAATTTCAAACGACCATTGATATCGCCACCATATTCATCTGTACGTTTATTATATAATGGTGTTAAAAAGCCTCCCAATAATCCATGCGCATGCGCTGCTTGAATCTCCACGCCATCACCACCTGCCTGTTTAAAACGATAAGCGGCTTCGCCAAACTGTTTGATAATAACTTTCAATTCCTCAATAGTTACCTCTCTAGGCGCTTCTTTAGCATAATATGGTCCTACATTAGACGGAGCAATCAATTGTGGTGTTCCAGGTAACGGATAAGCCATAAATGCAGGATGAAATAATTGTGATAGTATTTTTGTATCATATTGATGGACTGCACTTACAAGTTTTCGCCAACCTTCAATATAACTATCATCGCAAATGGACATATCACCAGGTAAATAAGTATATACTGGTTCAACAGTTGTTACTTCTGTGATAATGAGTCCCACACCACCTTTGGCTCGTGATGAATAATGTTGGATTAAATCATCTGTTACATAACCATGATTAGCCAAATTGGTAGATAAAGGTGGCATAAAGATACGGTTTTTCACAGTTGTTTTACCTATTGTTATAGGTGTAAACAGATTAGGAAAATCATTCATTGTTTTTCCTCCTTTCATATATTTACTTATATTTTACTAAATTTATATATAAAAGTATATGAATATTTTCACAAATTGAAAATAAAAAAGAATCCTCACATTAGGAGGATTTCTTAACAGTTAAATATTGATATTTTATCCACCCTACTTGATTATTATATATCACATAAGCATATTGATCATAAATACCAATAAGTTTTACAAGTTCATTTTTATGAATTGATAACATGTTATCAGTATAATCATCTAAGCAATATATCTTATTATTTTTCATATATAGAAATTCATTTTTTATCCATAGTTTTTGATTTGTTTCTTGTTGATAACATAAGCTAAATTGAGAATCTTTTTGAATAATAGATACTTCAAAGTAGGGATAGGATATTTTATGAATATCTTGAGGTTGAGATACAATATCTTGAGTCATTTGATAAATAGGTAATGGTTGAACATATTCTTGATGATAGGATATGTTATTATGATGACTTTCAATAATAAGGGCATTAAGTTGTGAAAGACATTTGACACCTGTACCACCATCAATACATATGATTTTCTTATCTAAATCTAAAATAATAGAATTATCAATAGTAGATTTGTAATTAGAAGTAGGTATATGACCTACAACAACAATTTCATCTAGAATATGACCTTTATGATAAAAGTTTTGCATTTCTAATAAAGAAGATAATGAAGAATTTTGATAATCTTTTCGTTTTTCTATACCTGCATGAACAAATAGAAATTGGTTGAATTTTAAAGTTGCTGGTAATTGATTAATATATGTTAATTCGTCTTTTAGATAATCATATATTTGTTTTTGATTGCCTAATAAAGTATCAGGATGTTCATCCAAATGTAAACGATGATAAATATCTCTTATAGCACCATTGGATGAGATACGTTTAAGATAAATAGGTATTTGACTTGCTAGTTCCGGTAAAGAAAGCATCGCTGATAAAGCCCATTCACAGTTACCTAATAATACAAATGTACGAGGATTTTGATCAAGTTTTTGGACATAGTGAATTGTATCAATAACTTGATCACCTTTTTCTACAAAATCACCTAAGATAATTAAATAATCATCATGTTTATATTTTACTTTTTTTAATAGCGCTTTAAAACGATCTAAATGGCCATGAATATCACTAATAACAATCAAACGATAATCTTGGTCTTCTTGTATGTTTAAATGTTTTGGATTCAATGTAACAGGTACCATAAGCTCACATCCTTGAAATAAGTATACTAAAAAAACTAGAGAATATCTAGTTTTTGTTAGCATAATAAGCACGAACTAAGAGTTGTGTTTTTTTAATATGTTTTTGCATGGTATCATAAGCTAGCGAGGCATCGCGTGCTTCAATGGCATTTAAAATAGCTCGATGTTCTTCTAATGAAGATGAATTGCGATCATATTGAGATATAGAATGACGACTAGTAATGGAAACATAAAAATGAATATCTTTAAGTAGACTTTCAAAATATTGAGATTGAGTTGCTTGGTAAATTGATTCATGGAAGAGAATATTAAGATCATCTATTTTATCTTGATCTTTTTTCATAGAATAAAATTCCATAAGTTCGAATACTTCTTTGATTTTAGCAAAATGTTCTTCATCCATACGTTCTATGGCAAAACGAATAGCAAGACCTTCTAAAGCAATACGAACTTCAAACATATCATCAATGTCTCTAGGCGAAAAACCTTTAACATAAACACCTTTATTAGGAATACTTTCAACAAGTCCTTCAAGTTCTAATTGTTTTAAAGCTTCACGAATAGGTGTTCGACTAATTTTTAGTTCATTGGCTAAAGCTAATTCATTAAGTTTTTGACCTTTTTCATATTCTTCATTAAGAATTCTTTCTCTTAATAACTCAAATATTTTACTACTTAATGAACCATGTGTAGTATGTTCAAATAAACTATGAGATGGCATAATATTTACCTATAATCTTTCAATAATAGCTTGAGTAAATTCAGTTGTAGAAGATGTACCACCAATATCAGGTGTAACATATTTACCTTCTTCAACAACTTGAGACAAAGCATCTCTTAAATGATTTGCATTATCTAATTGACCTAAATCCTCTAGCATCAATGCCAAGGCTAATAATAAAGCACTAGGATTAGCTATATTTTTACCTGCAATATCAGGTGCACTACCATGAACAGCTTCATAAATACGATAATCATCACCAATATTGCCACTTGGTGCAAAACCTAATCCACCAACTAATCCAGCACATAAATCTGAAACAATATCTCCATACAAATTAGGTGCTACCAAAACATCAAAAGTTTCAGGTCTAATGACTAATTGCATACACATATTATCAACAATTACTTCCTGAGCTTCTATATCAGGATAATCTTTAGAAACATTTCTAAAAGAATCTAAAAATAGTCCATCAGTAAATTTCATAATATTTGCTTTATGAATACAAGTCACTTTATGGCGTTTATTGTTTTTGGCATATTCAAAAGCATAACGACAAATCTTTTCACTAGCTTCTCTAGTAATAAGTTTTATACCATTAGCCATATTATCATTGATCATATATTCAATACCTTTATATAAGTCTTCTGTATTTTCACGAATCATAACCAAATCAATATTTTCATATTTAGAATCTATGCCTTTAAATGAACGAATTGGACGAACATTGGCATAAGTAGCAAATTTTTGACGTAAGGCAACATTAACACTTCTAAAACCAGTACCAATAGGTGTTGCAGTAGGACCTTTTAGAGCCCATTTATATTCAGTAATAGCATCAACCAATCCTGGTTCAAAAACTTCTTTAGTTTTGGCTGCATATTCGGCTCCAGCCTGATAAGTAATCCATTCAATATCTAAATGCATTGCTTTGGTAATATTTTCAACACTTTTAGCAATTTCCGGACCAATACCATCTCCTGGTATTAAAACAGCTTTCATTAAAATTTTCCTCCTTTAATAGCATTTAATAAACCACCTTCCAAGATCATAACTTTTTCTCTTGGGGCAAGTTGTAATGTAACAGTGATTGTTTCATTAGTTGTTGTATTTTTTACAATAATATCATGAATATCATTTTCGACTGCACTTTTAATATCACATAATTCATATTCATCTTGGTCATTAAAGAAGTCATAATCATTTGGATTAATGACTAAAGGTAAGATACCATTATTAATTAAATTTGAACGATGAATACGGGCAAATGAGATAGCAAATATAGCTTTAATTTTTAAGTAATTAGGAACTAAAGCAGCATGTTCTCTAGATGATCCCTGGCCATAATTATCTCCACCAACAATGAATCCACCATTATTAGCAATTGCACGATTATAGAATTCACTATCTACTTTAGAGAAAGAAAACTTTGCTAGATGTGGGACATTAGAACGATAAGGTAATAATTTCGAATCTGATGGAACAATATGATCAGTAGAAATATTATCACCAACTTTTAGGACAACTTTACCACTAATAGTGTCCAACTTTTCTCCTCGCGGTACTGGTTTAATATTTGGTCCCATATAAACTTGTGTTGTTGGATCATATTGATCAATAAAGAAGTTGGTATTTTTAATAAATGGTGTATTAGGTACATCATCTAATGTCAAATCCTTATCAAAATCACAAGACAAATAACCTTTGATAGCTGATAAAGCAGCAACTTCTGGTGATACTAAATATACATTGGCATCATTTGTTCCAGATCTACCTTTAAAGTTACGATTGATAGTACGAAGTGAAACTCCTTTAGATAATGGTGCTTGTCCCATACCAATACATGGACCGCATCCACATTCCAATATTCTTGCTCCTGCATGAATCATATCAGCTAATGCACCATTTTGCGATAACATAGCTAAAATACTAGAAGATCCTGGAGCAATAACTAATGATACATGATCAGATACTTTTTGCCCTTTCAATATTTGTGCCGCATGCATCATATCTGCAAAAGATGAATTTGTACATGAACCAATCACAACCTGATTAATTTTCATTCCTTCTAATTCTTTAACATCTACAACGGCATCAGGACTATGAGGTTTAGCAACCATTGGAACTAGCGAAGATAAATCAATATCTAATCTTTCATCATAAGTAGCATCTTCATCTGCTTTTAATTCTTCATAATCATTTTCTCTACCTTGTTGTGTTAAATAAGCTAATGTATTTTCATCGGTAGGAAAAATAGAAGTAGTTGCGCCTAATTCTGCTCCCATATTACAAATGGTTGCACGTTCTGTTAAAGATAATGTTTTGATACCTTCACCAGTATATTCAACAATTTTATTAACACCACCTTTAACACTTAATTCCTGTAAAACCTTTAAAATAATATCTTTAGCACTCACCCACGGTGCTCTTTTCCCTGTTAAATTGACTTGAATAACACTAGGACATTGTAGATAATACTTACCTGTGGCCATAGCCACAGCCACATCTAATCCACCTGCACCAATAGCAATCATCCCCATCGCACCACATGTTGGCGTATGTGAATCACTACCTACCAAAGTTTTTCCTGGTTTAGAAAAATTTTCTAATTGTAATTGGTGGCATACACCATTACCTGGTCGAGAAAAAACAATACCATGTTTTTTTGCTACACTTCGAATAAATTCATGATCATCCATGTTTTCAAAACCAGTTTGTAACATATTATGATCAATATAAGCGACTGCTTTTTCAACTTGAACATGATCAATATCCATTGCTTCTAATTGTAAATATGCCATAGTTCCTGTTGAATCCTGAGTTAATGTTTGATCAATTTGTATACATATTTGTTCCCCTGGAACAAGATTCCCCTCTTTTAAATGTGTACTTAAAACTTTATAAGCTAAATTCATACATATATCATCCTTTCGTTTAATATTGTATACAATTATACAATATTATATTTCTACAATCAATAGACAATTTAAAAAAGTGCTTAGCACTTTTCATAGGTTGGTTTCTTAAGAAGTTCCCAGCTTAAATCTATAATATTCTGGGAATCTAATGAGTTTTCAATAATGATATTTCCTTGATGTTCACTATTTAATAAATCAGATGCCTCAAGTCTTCTTTTTAATTCCATGGCAGTTCCATAACTGCCATCAATAATATGTATATGATCATTGTTGAGATATTTTTTTAAGTATGGATAAAGGAAAGGATAATGTGTACAACCTAGGACAATAGTTTCAGTATTATTTGTAATATAAGGCTTTAAATATTCATCAAAATAAGCTTTTAATGGTTCTCCTGATAAGATACCTTCTTCAACAAATTCCATTAGATGATCACATCCTAAAGGAACAATATCAGCATCGTTTTGATACTTTTCTAATAATTGGCAAAATTTATCTTGTTTAATTGTCATAGGTGTTGCCATAACAATAATACGTCCTCCTTGATTTGTAGTAACAGCAGGTTTTATTGCAGGTTCTATTCCGACTATTGGCATATTTGGATATTGATTTCTTAAATCGTTAATGGCTGCACTAGTAGCTGTATTACAAGCGACCACAAGAGCTTTGATACCTTTTGTCAAAAGGTATTCTACAACATTAAATGTTAATTGTTTAATTTCGTCTACACTTTTAGTTCCATAAGGAGCATGTAATGAATCACCATAATAAAGGAAATCTTCATGAGGTAATATTTCTATTGTGCTTTTTAATACACTAATCCCCCCTACTCCTGAGTCCATAAATCCTACAGGCAATTGTCTTTTATCCATGATATCGCCACCTATTCTTCAAATATTATAACGTTTATATCAAATAATAACAATGTTTTTCTTTCTCAAAGTTGTAACCTATGTTAAAATAGCTTAGGTGATGTATATGATATTAGCTTGTTCTTCTTTATGTAAATCATTTCAAGGGGAATTATTATTAGACAATATAACTTTTAAAATTGAAAATCATGATAAATTAGCGATTATTGGCGTTAATGGTGCTGGAAAATCAACTCTTCTTAGAATCTTATGTGATGAGGAGAGTTATGATTCTGGTGAGATTCACAAGCCTAATGATGTATCAATAGGTTATTTATCACAACATAATACGATTGATTATGATATGACTATTTATGAAGCTTTATTAGATGTTTTTAAACCTTTACTAGAAAAACAAAAACGTATGCGTGAATTAGAAGTGCAAATGGCCATTCAAAGCGATTTAGAGTCAATTATGAGAGAATATGATAGATTGTCTAACGAGTTTGAAAATGCTAATGGATATAGCTATGAGAGCCAATTAAAGGGTGTATTAAAAGGTTTAGGATTTAGTGAGGATGAGTGGAATTATAAGATTGGTATTTTATCTGGTGGTCAAAAAACAAGAGTAGCTTTAGGAAGGTTGTTGTTATTGCAGCCTGATTTATTGTTATTAGATGAACCTACAAATCATTTAGATGTAAATTCTATTGAATGGTTAGAAAACTATTTAAAAAATTATAAAGGTGCTATGATTGTTGTATCCCATGATAGATATTTTATTGATCAAGTATCAAATTCTATTATGGAAATTGAAAATGGAAAATCCACCTTATATAAGTGCTCTTATGATCAATATGCACTTATCAAAAAACACAATAGAGATGTTGATCTAAAACATTACTATGATAATCAAAAAGAAATTAAACGTATGCAAGAAAGCATTGACCGTTTAAAATCTTATAATAGAGAAAAGCAAATCAAAAGAGCTGAAAGTAAAGAAAAAGCATTAGAACGCATGGAAAAAGTTGATAAACCTGATAGTTTGCCACAAAATATACGTATTCAATTTAATAGTGAAGTCGAATCTGGTTATGATGTTTTAACTATAAAAAATTTATCTATAGCTTTTGATGTTCCTTTATTTGAAAATATATCTTTTGAAATCAAGAAACAAGAAAGAGTAGCTTTAATAGGTCCTAACGGTATTGGAAAAACAACCTTATTTCATATGATTTTACAAGATTATATGCCTACAAATGGTAAAATAAAAATTGGAAGTAAAGTAATGATTGGTTATTATGATCAAGAACATGAATCATTATCTTACTATAAGACAATCTTTCAAGAAATCAGTGATGCTTATCCTGATATGACTAATACTGAAATCAGAAATGCTTGTGCATCTTTTCAGTTTAAGGGTGATGATGTTTTTAAAACTATAGATATGTTATCAGGTGGCGAAAGAGGTAGAGTTGTATTATTAAAGTTATTATTATCTAAATGTAATTTTCTTATATTAGATGAACCTACCAATCATTTAGATATTGAATCTAAAGAAGTATTAGAAGATGCTTTGTTAAGTTTTAATGGTACAATATTATTTATCAGTCATGATCGCTATTTTATCAATAAATTAGCAACCAAAGTTATTGAAATGACAAGTCATCATGCCTATACATATACTGGTAACTATACAACCTATATGGAAAGAAAAGAAAACAATACATCTAAAAAAGAAATAAACACATCTTATCTTGAAAAAAAAGAGCAAGCTTCTATACAAAGAAAACATAAAAATAAAATCAAGAAAATCGAAAATGATATTTCTAAATTAGAAAATCAAATCAATGATGCTAATAATTTATTAATAAGTGATGAAGTTGTGAATGATTATCAAAAATACAATGAAATATCATTAGAAATTGAAACATTAAATAAACAATTAGAAGAATTATTAGAAATGTGGGAAGAATTAAGTAGTCAATAATCCCACTTTTTTTCATATTTTGAATGTAACCGCTTTTATATGATAATTTATTATTATTTTGATAATTTATTATTGACAGTTAAAATAATTATCTTTATAATGCTTCTATACACATTAGGGTGTGTATAAAGGAGGAAATTTATTATGGAAGAAGCAATTACACAAATTTTTAGTATTTGGTATTTGATTGGCGCTGCTTTGGTATTCTTTATGCAAGCAGGTTTCGCAATGGTAGAAGCAGGTTTTACTAGAGCGAAGAATGCTGGAAATATCATTATGAAGAATTTGATGGATTTTTGTTTAGGAACAGTAGCGTTTTTAATTTTTGGTTATTCATTTTTGTGTGGTACTGATACAGGTATGGGAATTATTGGCTGGCTTGGCTGGAGTAATAGCCCATTATTCAATTTTGCAGGGACTGATTGGTCTAGTTTTGTATTTAACTTAGTATTCTGTGCCACAACTGCAACAATTGTATCAGGAGCTATGGCTGAAAGAACAAAGTTCTTATCTTATTGTGTTTATAGTTTTGTAATTAGTTTAATTGTATATCCAATTGAGGCTCATTGGGTATGGGGTCCTAATGGATGGTTAACAGCCATGGGATTTCATGATTTTGCTGGTAGTGCTTGTATTCATTTCGTTGGTGGTTTAACTGCAATGATTGGTGCAAGTATGTTAGGTCCTCGAATTGGTAAGTTCAACAAGGATGGAACGCCTAATGGTATTCCTGGACATAACTTGACAATTGGTGCGTTAGGTTGCTTTATCTTATGGTTTGGATGGTATGGATTCAATGGTGCAGCTGCAACAAGTGGTGTTCAATTAGCCACAATATTTGCTAATACTACAGTAGCACCAGCACTTGCTACTTGTACAGTCATGATTTTTACTTGGCTAAAATATGGCAAGCCAGACGTTGCAATGTCATTAAATGGATCACTTGCAGGTTTAGTTGCAATTACTGCAGGATGTGATGCTGTGAATGTTATGGGAGCTTGTATTATTGGTATTTTAGCTGGTTTTACAGTTTGTTTCTTTGTTTGGCTATTGGATTATAAGTTACACATCGATGATCCAGTTGGTGCAGTTGCAGTTCACTTTGGTAATGGTATGTTAGGTACTATTTGTGTTGGATTATTTGCATGTGGAACTGAGACAATGCCTACTGCTCAAGGTTTATTCTATGGTGGTGGTTTTGATTTATTGATTACACAATGTATTGGTTTACTTGCTATTGGTGCATGGACTGCAGTTACAATGTTTATTACGTTTAAACTTATCGATATGACAATTGGATTAAGAGTAACTGCTGAAGAAGAAATCGTTGGCTTAGATAAATTAGAACATGGTTTGGATAGTGCATATGCAGGATTTAATATGGAAGCTGAGGCTTATTCTTATGATTATATGGATAGAGATGATATTCCTAAAGTTATCCTCAATGAGGTAAAACCAGTTGATAAAGATATGACAAATAAATTATCTAAAGTTGTTATTATTACAAAACCTGATTGTTTAGATAAATTGAAATCAGCTATGGATAATATCGGCGTTACTGGTATGACAGTTACACGAGTGTCTGGTTGTGGTATTCAAAAAGGACAAACAACATATTATCGTGGTGCTAAGGTTGATATGGAATTACGTCCTAAAATTAAAGCCGAAATTGTTGTATCATCAATCCCTGTACAGGATGTTGTAGATGCTGCTAGAAAAGCTTTATATACAGGAAACATGGGTGATGGTAAGATTTTCGTATATGATGTAGAAAATGTTATTAGAATCTCTTCTGGAGTCCAAGGTCAAGAAGCATTAAGCTATGAAGAATAAAGCAAGGAAGGAGTTATCCTTCCTTTTAAAAATATCAAAATAAAAAAATCCCATATAATGGGAATTTTTTTATCTCTTAGAGAATTGTGGGGCTTTACGAGCAGCTTTCAAGCCATATTTCTTACGTTCTTTAACTCTTGAATCACGAGTTAATAAACCTGCTGCCTTTAAAGCTGGTCTATAATCTTCTCCAGCTTCACATAATGCTCTTGCAATACCATGACGGATTGCTCCAGCTTGTCCTGAGAATCCACCACCATAAACATTAACACTAACATCAAATTTACCAGTTGTTCCTGTAACATCAAATGGTTGGTTGACGAGCATTAATAAAACGTCACTTCTAAGATATTCTTTTGCATCTCTTTTATTGATTTGGATTTTACCTTCACCTGGTGTTAAAATAACACGTGCTACTGAAGATTTTCTACGTCCTGTTCCTCTGTATTGTACGTCTGCCATTATCTCTCGTCCTCCTATCCTTTAATCTTTAACTCAACTGGTTTTTGTGCTGCATGTGGATGTTCACTACCAGCATAAACAAACAATTTCATACCTTGTTGTCTACCTAATGTGTTATGAGGTAACATACCTTTAACAGCTGCTTCTACAAATCCTGTAGGATCAGTTTCTTTAAATTGGCGTGCAGTTTTAACTTTTAAACCACCTAACCATCCAGTATGATGATAGTATTTAACTGTATCTAATTTTTTACCAGTCATAACTACCTTGTCAGCATTAATAATAATAACATAATCACCTGTATCTACATGTGGTGTATAAGTAGGTTTATTTTTACCTCTTAATACAGTAGCTACTTCTGATGCTAAACGACCTAAAACTAAACCTTCAGCATCAACAACATACCATTTACGTTCAATTGTGGCTTCCTTAGCCATTGTTGTTTGTCTCATCTTTTTTCCTCCTGAAGTTTTACCGGGGCTTCAGTATTAAGGTAACTTGTTTCATTATAAGCTATTGATTACTAAACGTTAGTATTGATATCCAGTCTCAACTATTCATCTTGGCTTACAAGCAACAAGTCAATAATAAGGCATTTATTATTATATCAATATCCTTCATTTTGTCAATATAAATTTTGTTACCTTATATCATATTCTCCTTGAAATTTATTAAAATCACCTTGTAGAAAAGTAAAATGATCTACAAGATTTAAATCATGTTTGTTAGCATAATCTAATAATCGCTGATATGTATCCTTATTAAAATGATCAGGATCGTGTACATCTAAACCCACTATAACATCATTGCCTGTTTGCGAAGCAATTTTCCAAAAATGATCATTTGGATATGCTTTATTACTTCTTATTCCTCCTGCATTGAGTTCTAAAGGAATACTTAACTCTTTTGCCTTATAACATATACGTTGTGATACTGTCTTAGCATCTTGATCAAAATTTTTATAACCGCATAAAAATAAATCAGGATGTGCTACATAACTAAATAAATGTGTTTCTAATGATTTTTCAATATCATTACAATAATTATATATATCTTTTTTGCTCATCTTATCCTTGCCATTGTAATCACTTTCAATACAATGTTTATGAAAATGATGTCCCAATATCAAATAATCTACTTTATGCTCATATAATAAACTTTCATAATAATCAAAGTACTGAGGCAGTCCCTCTGCTTCAAATCCTTTATAAATCTTTATTTCATCTTTATATTTATTTTCTAATGTTCTTAAAATATCTAAATGATTTTCTAAATCTTTATATGCCATACGCATATTTGGTCCATTTTTAATAATTGATGTAACCAATGATGGGATACTAGAAAAACTTCTAATAAAAGGAATTGAACAAATCAAATGTTTTCGATAATGAGGTAAAGGAATATGTTCACTAAAGCCTAATTCTTCAATACCCATGTTTATTGCTGATTTAACTACTTCTTCTTCACTACCTTGTGCATGACCGCAACGATAAGTATGTGTATGATAATTAATCTTCTTCATAAAACACCTCTTGTAAATATAAACCTTGTGGTTTAGCTTTAAATAAGCATTTCTTTTCACCACAGCTTTCAAGTAGCTCAACTAAGAATGCTTTATCAGTTCGCTTAGCTCCAACTTGAATCAAACCACCTACTAAATGTCTTACCATATATCTTCTAAAACCATTACCTACTAAAGTAAACGTCACAATACCATCCTGCTCATCTATATCAAAAGAATATAATGTTCTTATTGTATTACCATATAAATCATAAGTACAAAATGATGCAAAATTATGTTCACCTAAAAATATTTGAGCAGCATCTCTCATTAATTCTATATCTAATTGTCTACCATATTGATAAACATAATCAGTTTGAAATGGATTATACTCTTTCATATTTAGTAAGTAACGATATTCTTTTTTTACAGCACTATAACGTGAATGAAAGCTTTCATCTACATAGCAAGCATCTAAAATATAAATATCATTAGGCATAAAATGATTGATAGCACGTTTCCATTGATTAGCAGGTAAATTTTTTTTAGTATCAAAATGAAATACCTGATGAATTGCATGAACTTTAGCATCCGTTCTTCCTGAAGCATGAATGATAACTTCTTCTTCGTTAATTTTTTTTAATGCTTTTTGAATTTCGCCTTGCACAGTCCTTTGATTTTTTTGAATCTGAAAGCCATGAAATTGACTGCCATCATAACTTACAATACATTTAACTCTCATAATATAAAACTCATCACAATGATACACGCACTAACACCAACTGTAGCAATTAATGAAATACTATCAGATAATTGCCAATGAAGCTGTTTATATCTAGTACGTGGTGCTTCTGGATTGTAATTTCTACTTTCCATTGCATTAGCTAAGTCTTCTGCTCTTTGGAAAGCTGATATAAATAATGGTATAATCAATGATACAATGGACAAGATTTTTTCTTTTGTAGTACCTTCACTATAATCTACACCTCTAGAAGCTTGAGCTTTCATAATTCTTTGTGTTTCTTCTAAAAGTGTTGGAATGAATCGTAAAGCAATAGATATAATCATCGCAACTTCATGCGTAGGAAAACCTATTTTTTTAAATGGTGCTAATAAGTATTCAATACCTAATGTTAAATCTAGTGGTTTAGTTGTAGCAGTTAAAATAGATGTCATAATAATAATTAATAATAAACGTATAAATATATATATAGTTTGAACAACTGCTTGATCATAAATATGAATAAAGCCTATTGAAAAAATAATTGTTCCATTTTGAATAAATAATAGATTAAAAATCATTAAAAATGCCATCATAAATAACATAGGTTTCATTGCATTTAAGATTTGTGATATTTTCATTTTTGCCAATATTGAAATAATTAAAACAAAAATTGAAAGAATAGCATATCCAATAAATCCTGCATCAAAGAAAACTGTTACTAATAATAATATTAAAGCACCTATTTTTAAACGAGGATCAAGTTTATGCACATAACTATTTATAGGTATATATTTACCAAACATCATACTATCCATTAATTTCTCCTCCTAACACTTCAATAAGTTCATTAATATCCTTAATAGAAGGATCAATATGAAAACCATTTTTGTTTAGCTCCAATATAAATGATGTAATAATAGGTAAATCTATACTAAGTGATGTTAAATAGTCTGTTTCTTTAAATAATTCATCAACTTTAACATGTCTTTCAACCTTGCCTTTGTTCATAACAACAACATCATCACAATATTGTAAAACTTGATTCATATCATGAGACACCAAGATAACCGTTTTACCTTGATCGTTGATTTTTTTGAATAAAGCTATCATTTCTTTTGCACCTTGAGGATCTAAGCCAGCAGTTGGTTCATCAAGCACCAAAATATCTGGATCCATAGCAAGAATGCCAGCAATAGCAACTCTTCGTTTTTGTCCTCCTGATAGATCAAAAGGAGATTTATCTAAATAACTTTCATCCAACCCAACAAGCTTTATTGTTTCTTTAGCAATTTCTATTGTTTTCTCTTCATCCATACCAAAATTCTTTGGTCCAAATATAATATCTTTAAGAATTGTTTCTTCAAATAATTGATATTCTGGAAACTGAAAAACTAAACCAGCTTTTTTTCTTAAAGGTTTTAAACTTTTAGGTTTATCAGTTGCTGTAATGATAACATCTTCAATATCTACTTCACCAGCAGTTGGTTGTAGCAAGCCATTAATATGCTGAATAAGCGTTGATTTTCCACTACCGGTATGACCTATTAAAGCAGTCATATGCCCTGTTTCAATATTTAAATTAACTCCCTTCAATGCGTGATATGAAAATGGTGTATCTTGAGAGTAAGTATGTTCTACTTGTTTGAATGTAATTGACATAATTTATTCACCAACTTTTCTTTATTAATATATGTATCAATATCGATTCCTTGTGCCTGTAAGCCCAAGGATACTTTGTATGCAAATGGAACATCTAAAGCAATGTTTTCTATTTCATCTTGCTTTTTTAATATTTCATCAGGTGTTCCAGAATCAATAATATGCCCATCACTCATAAGTAAAACATAATCGGATAATGTTGCTTCTTCTATATCGTGCGTTATTGATAGAATAGTCATATTCTTATCTTTATTAAGCTGATGAACTAAAGCATTTATTTCCATTCTACCCTTAGGATCCAACATACTCGTTGCCTCATCTAAAATAATAATAGATGGCGCCATTGCTAATATACCAGCAATGGCTACTCGCTGTTTTTGTCCACCTGATAACTTTGTAGGCTCATGATCTAAAAAATCATACATATCAACTTTTTTAGCATATTCTTCAATAATATCATCCATTAATGAGGGATCTACACAATTATTTTCTAAACCAAATGCTATATCATCCCTTACTGTTGAACCAATGAATTGATTATCAGGATTTTGAAAAACAATACCTATTTTATTCCTTACTTTAGCAAGATTCTCCTCTGTTAATTCTATACCATCAATATATATATCCCCACTATTTTTTTCTAATAGTCCCATTAGTAATTTTGCAATGGTACTTTTGCCACTACCATTATGGCCTAAAATAGTAGTATAACTACCTCTTTTTATAGAAAAAGATATATTGTCAATTGTCTTGACATCTTCTTCGTAACAAAAAGTCAAATTTTTAACTTCAATAATATTATCCATTTTGCACCTCCAATGTAACCCATTGTACTTATCTTCATATTATTTGTCAATCAATGTTTTAAAATTTATATATTACATAAAAGGATCAATTTAAAATTGATCCTAATACATATATTCTACTTCTTTACCAATATTCATACGATAATCTAGATTATCAGTATAATTCATTGCAAAAATATTAGCATATAAAACATCTAAAATATACTTAATTGATTGTACTGTCGCAAAATTACCAATTTTGGCATGAATCAATTCTCGTGATGAAACAAGTAGTGTAACATCTGATAAAGTTGATAAATCATTTTCAGCTATTGATGTTATAGCAATAATAGGAGTTTGTTTTTCTTTTAGTTTTAAACAAATATTAGACATAGTTTTTCTTTTGCCAGCATATGAAATAATGATGGCACATTTTTTATTAGAACTCATAGTTGCATGAATATATGAATCACTACTAAGATCATAGATATTGACATAATGGTTAATAAGCATCATGTTTTCTTTAAATATATGAGTTAAAGGGGCATATTGTTGTGACACGTATATATCTATTTCATCAGCATTTCTAAGATATTTTAAGGCTAACGATAAATCGTCATGTTTTAACAATGAAACAGTATCATCTATAGTTTCTTTTTCCAGACTCGAAATATTTTGTACTATCTTCATCATATCATCTGACACAACAAAAGGAATACAAGCATCTACTTGATTATTTGCATATAAATATTGTAGTTCATCCAAATATGCTTCTTTAAATTCATTCCAACCACTATATCCTAATTTTTTTGCTACTCTTATTAAAAGTGAAGCTGATGTATAAGTTTCAGCTGCTATTTCTGTTGTAGTCATATTTTTAATTTTTACACCTTTTTTTAAAATATAATCTATAATCGCACTTTCACTTGAAGAAAAGTGAGTGTTTTCAATTTTATGTATAAGCAACATTATCACCTC
The DNA here is from genome assembly GCA_021201315.1 of Erysipelotrichaceae bacterium. Lineage (GTDB taxonomy): Bacteria > Bacillota_I > Bacilli_A > Erysipelotrichales > Coprobacillaceae > JAJQDJ01. The sequence continues at coordinate 15,124 of JAJQFG010000037.1, read as the reverse complement.
GTTTATATTTTACAAAAAAGACGATGAAATTCATCGTCTCATTCTTATAATAATGTAATAACTGCCATTGGGGCATTATCACCTTTACGATTATATGTCTTTAAGACACGTGTATAACCACCGTTCTTATCTGCATATTTAGGTGCTACATCATCAAATAATTTTTGAACTGCTGTTTTACCAGTTTCTGGATCAACTACATCTTGTAATATAGCAGCAGCTTGTCTTCTAGCGTGTAAATCACCGCGTTTACCTAAACTAATCAAGTCTTCAACAACACTACGTACTTCTTTAGCTCTAGTAACTGTTGTTTGAATTTCTCCATACATAATAACATCAGTTGCTAGATTACGTAACATGGCTTTTCGGTGAGATGATACACGCCCTAATTTTCTATTCTTTGCCATAAATGAGTGCTCCTTCCAATCATTAGTCTACAGGTCTGAAACCTAATCCTAATTCAATTAATTTCTCTTTAACTTCTTTTAATGACTTCTTACCTAAGTTTCTAACTTTAATCATGTCGTCTTCGCTCTTAGAAGCAAGTTCTTGAACTGTTTGTATACCAGCTCTCTTTAAGCAATTATATGAACGTACAGATAAATCTAATTCTTCGATTGTCATATCTAATACTTTATTACTTGTATCTTCTTCTGTTTCACTCATGACTTCCATATTAAGAGCCATATTAGATAATTCCACAAACATATTTAAATGTTCTACTAATATCTTAGCAGCAATTGATAAAGCTTCATGTGGTGGAATAGAGCCATCTGTTGTAATTTCCAATGTCAATTGATCATATTTAGCACTTTGACCTACACGTGTAGGTTCAACTGCGTAAGCAACATTGACAACTGGTGAAAAGATAGAATCTGTTGTAATAACACCAATTGTATTAATTAATTTTTTATTTTGATCTGCACTAACATATCCTCTATCCTTATGTGCATACATTTCCATATAGAAATGTGCTCCTTCAGCAACATGCGCAATTACAAGATCATTAGATATCATTGTCACATCAGAAGGACATTGAATATCTGCTCCTGTTACAACAGCAGGACCCTTAACATCAATAATCATTGTAACATCATCATCGCTATCAATTTCAAACACTAACTTTTTAATTTGTAGAATAATAGCAGTGACATCTTCCACAACACCATCAACAGCAGAAAATTCATGAATAGCTCCTTGAACTTTCACTGCATAAACTGCACATCCAGGAATAGATGACAATAAGACTCTGCGAAGTGAATTACCTAATGTAGTTCCAAAACCTCTTTCTAAAGGTTCAACAATAAACTTCGCATAGTTTGAGTTTTCATCCATTTCTTCGATTTGAAAATTAGCCTTCTCAAATTTTTGCATTATTTCCCTCCTCACTTAGAAATAACTACTTATAAATTCATTATCCACGAGGACGTTTTGGTGGACGACAACCATTATGAGGGATTGGTGTTACATCATTAATTGAAGTAACTTCTAATCCAGCAGCTTGTAATGCTCTCACAGCAGCTTCACGTCCTGGCCCAGGACCTTTAACACATGCATCAACTGTCTTCATTCCATGATCCATAGATGCTTTTGCAGCAGCTTCAGCAGCCATCTGAGCTGCATATGGAGTAGACTTTCTAGATCCTTTGAAACCTAAAGCACCTGCACTTGACCAAGAAATAACATTACCAAATTCATCAGAAATTGTAACAATTGTGTTATTGAAAGTTGAATGTACATGTGCAACACCTTTTGCTATATTCTTTTTAACACGTCTTTTACCACGAGTTACTGTTCTTTTCTTTGCCATTTAGTTCAACCTCCTATTTCTTCTTACCAGCTATTGGACGAGCCTTACCCTTACGAGTATGTGCATTAGTCTTTGTTCTTTGACCACGAACTGGTAAACCTTTACGATGACGGATACCTCTATAGCATCCAATTTCCATTAAACGTTTAATGTTTAATGCAACTTCTCTACGAAGATCTCCTTCGACTTTATAATTTTCAACTTCTCTACGAAGTTTTCCTTCTTCTTCTTCAGTTAAATTCTTAACTCTTGTATCTTCACTAATACCAGTAGCTTCACAAATTTTCTTAGCTGTAGAATTACCGATACCATAGATATAAGTTAAAGAAACTACCACACGCTTATCACGCGGGATATCAACACCTGCTATACGAGCCATGTTTTAATAATCCTCCTATTAACCTTGTCTTTGTTTATGTTTTGGGTTTTCGCAAATAATCATAACGCGACCCTTACGTTTAATAACTCTGCATTTATCACAAATTGGTTTTACAGATGGTCTTACTTTCATCTTCTTTTTACCTCCTTATGGGTATTAACTACTTATGTCTAAATGTAATGCGCCCACGTGTTAAATCATATGGTGAAATTTCAACAGTTACCCTATCACCCGGTAAAATGCGAATGTAATTCATACGGATTTTACCAGAAACGTGAGCCAATATAACTGCACCATTTTCCAACTGTACATTGAACATAGCATTAGGTAATGTTTCAAGAACAGTTGCTTCTACCTCTATAACGTCATCTTTTTTTGCCATTGATTCAAAACTCCCCTTTTAATCTTGTTTTGTCATAATCTCATATCCATCATGAGTAATTACTATAGTATGCTCATAATGTGCTGCTAAACTTCTATCTTTAGTAACTACAGTCCAGCCATCGTTTAATGTTTCTGTTTCACAACCACCTAAATGAGCCATGGGTTCTATAGCTAAGGCCATTCCTGCTTTTAAACGTGGTCCCTTACCAGCTGGTCCATAATTTGGAATGGTGGGATCTTCATGAACTTCTTGTCCAATCCCATGACCAGTATAATCACGAGGAGTAGAACAGCCATGATCTTCAAGATAGACCTGAACAGCATGAGAAATATCGGATAAACGATTGCCTGGTTTAACCATTGCTAAACCTGCATACAATGCTTCTTCAGTTATTTTCATTAGTTTTTGTGCCTCTTCACTTATATTTCCAACTGCATAAGTCCAGGCACTATCACCATGATAACCCTTAAAACAAGCACCAACATCAACTGAAATAATATCTCCATCTTTTAATACTCTATTACCAGGAATACCATGTACTACCTCTTCATTAATTGATGTACATACAGCTTCTGGAAAATCATAGAGATTTAGAAATGAAGGGGTACAACCTTGATTGCGAATAATCTTGTCACAATAATCACTAATTTCTTTTGTAGTAACACCAGGTTGTATAAATTCTCTGAGTTTAACATGAACAAGTCCAACAACTCTTCCTGCTTCTCTCATAAGTTCAATTTCTCGTTGATTTTTAGTGACAATCATTAATTATCCTCCAAGCATTTTTCAATGTCTTTGAAGACGTCTTCCATAGATTGGTCACCATCAACATTAATAAGTTGTCCTTTCTCTGTATAATAATCAATCAAAGGTTTTGTTTGCTCATCATACGTATTTAATCTAACTTGAACAGCTTCTTCACTTTCATCTTCTCTTTGATATAATTCACCGCCACAGTTATCACAAACACCTTCTGTTTTAGGTGGATTATAAACAATATGGAATGTTGAACCACATTGTTTGCATGTTCTTCTGCCAGATAATCTAGCAATAAGTTTATTGGTTGGAATATCTAAATTAATAACTGCATCAATTTTAAAATTTAATTCTTCAGCCATATTCACTAGCTCATCAGCTTGTTGAATAGATCTAGGAAATCCATCTAAAATAAATCCATTTTCAAAAGTATTATCACTTATATATTCCTTAACCATTTGAATAGTAACTTCATCTGGTACAAGAAGTCCCTTCTGCATAAATCCTTGAGCAGTAACACCTAAAGGTGTTTGCTCACGTAAAGCTTTTCTAAATAAGTCTCCAGTTGATATTTGTACCAAGCCATACTTTTCAACTAATCTTGCAGCTTGAGTCCCCTTACCAGCTCCAGGAGGCCCCATTAAAATAATATTCATAATTAACACTCCCCTGCTTACTATTTTCTAATATAGCCATGATACTCTTTACGAGTAACCAATGTCTTAATCTGTTTCGTTGTTTCCAACGCAACACCTGTAATGATAATCAAACCAGTACCACCTAATGATACAGAAGCATCCTCTGTTAACTCCCAAATAACAGGAGTAATAATAGGAATTGCAGCTATAATCACAAGGAATAAAGCACCACAAACAGTAACACGATTTAAAACTCGACTAATATAATTTTGAGTATCCTTACCAGTTCTAACACCCGGAATTGAGCCACCATTCTTTTTTAAATCATCAGAGATTTTCTCGGCATCAATTTGTAAATTAGAATAGAAAAATGCAAATAAAATAATCATAATAATATATAAGCAAAATCCAACTGGTTCTTGATAATTCAAAATTGTATCAATAAATTCTGTAATATCATTTGATTCCATAAAACTTATAATAGTTCTAGGTGCAGCAAGTACTGATGCTGCAAAAATAACAGGAAGAACTCCAGAACTATTAATTTTAATAGGCATATGAGTTTGTTCTCTTGTACGCATAACAGTATTTGAACTAGAAGCATATATAATTGGAATCTTACGTGTAGCACCTTCATTAAAAACAACAAAGATAACAATAGCAAGATATACTACAACAAATAAGACAAACCATAATATACCTAATATCATAGTTGTTGTTCCTTCATCAAATGATACTAATGTATTAAATGTACTAATAAAATTTTGTGGTAAGTTTGAAACAATACCTGTAAAAATCAACAGTGATGTACCATTACCAACACCTTTTTCAGTAATTTGATCACCAATCCACATTGCCAACATACTACCTGCTACCATTATTAATACAACATAAGCATAATTCATCCAAGATGATGATTCTAATATACCATAGCCTTTATCGAAGGCATATGTTAATGATGTACCTTGAATAATAGCTAACACTAATGTTACATAACGTGTAACTTTATCTTTTTTCTTCTTTCCTGTATTTCCTTCTTTTTGCCATTGCGTCAAGATAGGAATAACATCCATTGATAATAATTCAATGATAATTGAGGCAGTAATATAAGGCGAAACACCTAATGAAAACAATGAAAATTGTTCTAACATACCACCACCAAGCATGCTTATAATACCTAATATTCCACTTCCAGAAGTACTTGAACTAATCACACTTGCATCAATGCCAGGAACAGTTACAGCAGCTCCTAAACGGAATACAAATAGCATACCTAATGTAAAAACGATTCTTTGACGTAGCTCCCCTTTTTTAAAAACAGTTCTAAAAAAGTCTAACATCTTAAATCACCTCAGTTGTTCCACCTGCAGCTTCTATAGCAGCAACAGCTGATTTAGAGAATTTTTTAGCTTTTACAGTCAATGCAACGTTTAATTCGCCATTTCCTAAAACTTTCAAGCCATCTAATTCTTTTTTGATTAAACCACATTCTTTTAATGCAGCTAAATCTACAACACTACCTGCTTCAAATCTATTTAAGTCTTCAATATTAACGATTGCATATTCAATTCTATTAACATTTGTGAAACCACGTTTTGGCAAACGCATGAACAATGGAGTTTGTCCACCTTCAAATCCTGGTTTCTTACCTCCACCAGATCTTGAGTTTTGACCCTTCTGTCCTCTACCAGATGTCTTACCATGACCAGAACCAGTTCCACGACCTACACGCTTTCTAGCTTTACGTGCACCTTCTGTGTATTGTAAATCATGTAGCTTCATGTTTACACCTCCTATTTCACTTCTTCAACTGTTACTAAATGAGCAACAGTATTAATCATACCCTGAATACTTTCATTGTTGATTTTTTCAACAGATTTATTCATCTTTGTTAAACCTAACGCTTTAAGAGTAGCCTTTTGATTCTTTTTTGCACCAATAGGGCTTTTAGTTAGCGTAATGATAACTTTATTGTCTGCCATTTCTTACGCCCTCCTATCCGTAAATTTCTTCAACTGTTTTATCTCTTAATTCAGCTACTTGTTGAGCAGTTTTAAGAGATTTTAATCCTTCCATTGTAGCACGAACCATGTTGATCTTAGTTCTAGAACCTAATGATTTTGATAAGATATCAGTATATCCAGCTAATTCAACAACAGCACGAACTGGACCACCAGCTATAATTCCAGTACCTTCACTAGCAGGTTTTAAATAAACATGACCTGATCCATAAATACCATTTACATCATGAGGAATTGTTCCATGAAGAATTGGTACATTTATAATGTTTTTCTTAGCAGCATCAGATGCTTTTCTAATAGCATCAGGTACTTCATTAGCTTTACCAGTTCCGAATCCAACACGTCCTTTTTTATCACCAACAACAACCAAAGCTGCAAAACGCATTTTACGTCCACCCTTTACAACCTTAGTAACACGATTAATGGTAACCACACGTTCTTCAAATTCTTTTTCAACTCTTGGTCTATTTCTTCTTTGACCTTTTCTACGAGAATTTCTTCTAGGCCCATTATTTTCTCTTGGTTTACGTTGATCCATTACTTAACCTCCATTAGAATTTTAATCCAGCTTCTCTAGCAGCTTCTGCTAGTGCTTTTACACGACCATGATAGATATATCCACCACGATCAAAAACAACATTTTCAATATTTTTTGCAATAGCTCTCTTTGCAAGTTCTTCACCAACTTGTTTAGCAGCTTCAACATTTCCACCGTTAGCAAGTTTCATATCAACTGATGAGCAAGATACTAATGTAGTACCTTTAGTATCATCAATAATTTGAGCATGGATATGAGAGCTTGAACGGAATACATTTAAACGTGGACGTTCACTTGTACCACTAACCTTCAAGCGAACTCTAGCATGACGTTTCTGACGTAAATCGTTTCTTGACATAGTTTTAGCCATGATTAATAGCTCCTTCCTTATTTTTTAACTACTTCTTACCAGCAGTTTTACCTTCTTTTCTAATAATTCTTTCGTTAGTGTATTTAATACCTTTACCTTTGTATGGTTCAGGTTTCTTAACAGCTCTAATTCTTGCTGCAATTTCACCAACACGCTCTTTAGAAATACCAGAAACTTTAATTGTTGTTTGATTAGGTGTTTCAATTTTTACGCCTTCTTCAGCTTCAATTTCAACTTGATGAGAATATCCAACGTTTAAGACTAATTTATTGCCTTTCATTTGAGCACGATAACCAATACCAACAATTTCCAATGTTTTTTCATAACCATTAAGTACACCCTCGATCATATTAGCTAACAATGCACGAGTTGTACCATGTAATTGTTTTACTGACTTTTGTTCGCTAGTTCTGCTTACTTTTATTTCATTACCATTTAAATCTATATTGATCAATGGTGAAAATTGTCTAACCAAAGTCCCTTTTGTACCTGTAACTGTAACAGTATTGTCATCTGCAATATCAACTTTAACACCTTCAGGTACAATGATAATCTTATTACCGACACGAGACATCAGTAACACCTCCGCTTTCTTAATTTTTTACCAAACGTATGCTAATACTTCTCCACCGATATGTTTAGCTCTTGCTTCTTTATCAGTCATTAATCCTTGAGAAGTAGATAAAATAACGATTCCTAAACCATTTAATACCTTAGGGATTTCATCTACTTTAGCATATTGACGAAGCCCAGGTTTAGAGACTCTTTTTAATCCAGAAATGACTCTTTCATTTCCCTTGTATTTCAATGTGATGACGATGTTTTTAATAACGCCTTCGCCTTCAATTCTATAATCTTTAATAAATCCTTCGTTTTTCAAAATTTCAGCTAATTCAACTTTTAATTTTGAATGTGGAATAGCAACTTCTTCATGACGTTGTTGATTCGCATTACGAATTCTCGTTAACATATCTGCAATTGGATCTGTTACCATTACACTGTCCTCCTTCCTTATGGATTTTACCAGCTTGATTTTTTAACTCCAGGAATTTCACCTTTATAAGCTAATTCTCTGAAGCAAATACGGCATAATTTAAACTTGCTCATAACAGCATGTGGACGTCCACAACGTTCGCATCTAGTATATTCACGAACTTTGTACTTTTGAGGACGGCTTGCTTTAACTTTCATTGATGTTTTAGCCATTAATTAAAGTCCTCCTTATTTATGGAATGGCATTCCTAATTCTGTTAAAAGTTCTTTTCCTTCTTCATCACTTTTAGCAGTAGTTACGAATACGATATCCATTCCTCTTAATTTATTTACTTTATCAAAATTGATTTCAGGGAAAATTAATTGTTCCTTTACACCTAATGTATAATTTCCTCTACCATCAAACGAATTCTTTGGTACACCTCTAAAATCTCTTACACGTGGTAAAGAAATATTAAATAACTTATCCATGAAATCATACATTCTTTCACCACGTAAAGTAACTTTACATCCAATAGCCATACCTTCACGTAATTTAAATCCTGCAATTGATTTCTTAGCTTTTGTAATGACAGGTTTTTGTCCTGAAATTAATGTTAATTCTTCAACAGCTTCATCTAATAATTTCGAATTATTAACTGCATCACCAACACCAATATTGATAACTACTTTTTCTACAACAGGAACTTGCATTACAGAACTATAATTAAATTTATCCATTAATGATTTTTGAATTTCATTTGTATAACGTTCTTTTAGTCGGTTCATTATTTAACCTCCTTCCAATTACTTCTTTTTCTTCTTGTCAATTGCTTGACCAGTTTTTTTATTAATGCGGTATTTCTTTCCTTCTTCATCAAAAGCATATCCAATTTTTACTGGAACCTTTGCTTTAGAATCATAATAAGCAACATTAGAAATAGCTAATGGTGCTTCTCTTTGAATAATACCACCATCAGGATCCATTTGTGAAGGTTTAATATGTTTAGTTACCATGTTGATACCCTCAACAATGACTCTATTTTCTTTTCTTAAGATTTGAACAATTTCTCCTGTTCTACCTTTATCTTTACCAGCAATAACAATTACTGTATCACCAACACGTAATTTCATTTTCTCGTCTCCTCCTATAATACCTCAGGAGCTAATGATACGATTTTCATGAAATCTGCATCTCTTAACTCTCTAGCTACTGGTCCAAAGATACGTGTTCCTCTAGGCGAATTGTCATCTCTAATTAAGACACAAGCGTTATCATCGAATTTAATATAAGAACCGTTATCACGACGAACACCATATTTTGTTCTAACGATAACTGCTTTTACGACATCACCTTTTTTAACTGTACCACCTGGAGTGGCTTGTTTCACTGTAACAACAACAATATCACCGATACTACTTGTTTTTCTATTTGAACCACCAAGGTTTCTAATAACTAGTACTTCTTTTGCTCCTGTATTGTCAGCAACTTTTAATCTGGTTTCATTTTGGATCATTGAAGTGACCTCCTTTCAGATTTTAAAATTAAACTATATCAGCCTTTTTAACAATTTCTACTAAACGGAAACGTTTAGTTGCTGATAATGGACGTGTCGCCATAATCTTAACAACATCACCATTTCTAGCAATATTTTCTTCATCATGAGCCTTAAACTTTTTAGAAGATTTTACACGTTTTCCGTATAATTTATGTTTAACATCAGATTCTACTAAAACAGTAATAGTTTTATCCATTTTTGTGGAAACAACTGTTCCAGTATAAACTTTACGACTATTTCTATCCATATTTATCTCCTTCCTATCCGTTTAATTCTCTTTCTTTAATAATTGTTTTAATACGGGCAATATTTTTTCTAACTGTACGAATGCGTGCAGTGTTTTCTAATTGCCCTGTAGCTTGCTGGAATCTCAAGCTAAATAATTCTTTCTTATATTCTTCTACTTTTTCAAGTAATTCTGAAGTTTCTAATTCTCTAATTTCTTGAGCTGTCACAATTACTCACCTCTTCCAATAATCTTACATTTGATTGGTAATTTATGAGATGCAAGTCTTAAAGCTTCTCTTGCAACTTCTTCTTCTACACCAGCAACTTCAAACATAACACGGCCTTCTTTAACAACTGCTACCCATTCTTCAGGAGAACCTTTACCAGAACCCATACGAACTTCTAGAGGCTTTTTAGTCTTTGCTAAATGTGGGAAAATTCTAATCCAAACTTGTCCACCACGTTTCATATAACGATTCATAGCAACACGAGCAGCTTCTATTTGTCTAGATGTAATCCAAGCACCTTCTTGAGCAACTAATCCATATTCACCAAAAGAAACTTTTGTCCCTCTTGTAGCTTTGCCTTCATATTTAACTCTATGAGGTCTTCTATATTTTGTTCTTTTAGGCATTAACATGATTACTTATCTCCTTTCTTCTTTGTAGGAAGAACTTCTCCTCTACAAATCCAAACTTTGACTCCCAATTTACCATATGTTGTATGAGCTTCAGCTACTGCATAATCAATGTCTGCTCTAAGTGTATGTAAAGGAACATTACCTTCGCTATATCCTTCTTTTCTGGCCATTTCAGCACCACCCAAACGACCTGATACACATGTCTTAATACCCTTAGCACCAGCACGCATAGTTGATTGAATAGCTCTCTTTTGCACAATTCTAAATGAAGCACGATTTTCTAATTGTTCAGCAATCTTATTTGCTACTAATTGTGCATTTAAATCAGGATTCTTGATCTCTACAATATTGATAAATACTTTATCAGCTTTTACCATTTTAGTGATTTCTTTTCTTAAGTCATCAACTTTCTTTCCTTCTTTTCCAATGATTACACCTGGTCGAGAAGTATGAATAAAAATAGTAACTTTGTTTTTAGTTCTTTCTATTTCAATATTAGCGATATTAGCAGTTTTTAACTCTTCATCGCTTTTTAACTTTGCATATAAGAATTCACGAATCTTAATATCTTCATGTAATAATGAAGCAAAGTCATTATCATTGGCATACCATCTTGAATTCCAATCACGAGTAATACCAATACGTAATCCAACTGGACTTACTTTTTGACCCATACTTTGCCCTCCTATCTTTCTGCAACCACACAAGTGATGTGGCTTGTTCTCTTCAAAATTTGAGTTCCGCTTCCTTTAGCTCTAGCACGGAATCTCTTTAATGTAGGACCTTCGTCTACATAGATTTCTTTAATGTATAATTTTTCTTCATCTGCACCTTCGTTGAACACAGCGTTTTGTGCAGCAGATTTAACGACTTTAATGATTGCAGGAGTTGCACTTTTATTCACATATTCGAGAATTCCAAGTGCTTCTTTAACGTCCTTTCCTCTTACCAAGTCTACTACTAATCTTGCTTTTTGAGGTGAAACGCGAATCATTTTAGCGACTGCTCTTGCTTCCATGTTGTTTTCCTCTCTTTCTACTTACCTGACTTCTTGTCATCAGCATCATGACCATGATAAGTTCTTGTAGGAGCGAATTCTCCTAATTTATGACCAACCATATCTTCAGTAACATATACTGGAATATGTTCTCTTCCATTATACACAGCGAATGTATGTTCAATGAAATCAGGGAAGATTGTAGAACGTCTTGACCATGTCTTAATGACTTCTTTTTTGTTAGCTGCATTTAAAGCTTGAACCTTCTTCATTAAATGCTCATCCACGAATGGGCCTTTTTTAATACTTCTTGCCATATTCTAAAACCCTCCTTCTACTTTCCATTACGACGACGAATAATCATCTTATTGCTTGCTTTTTTATGTTTTCTAGTCTTAACACCAAGAGCTTTCTTACCCCATGGAGTCATTGGAGCTTTACGACCAATTGAAGTTCTACCTTCACCACCACCATGAGGGTGATCATTAGGGTTCATAACAGAACCACGAACTGTTGGACGAATACCTCTCCATCTATTACGACCAGCTTTTCCATAATTAACTAATCCATAATCTTCATTACCAACTACACCAATAGTTGCACGACATACTGCTAAGAATCTTCTTACTTCTCCACTTGCTAAACGAACTGTAACATATTTACCTTCCTTACCAAGTATTTGAGCAGAAACACCTGCAGCTCTTGCAATTTGGCCACCCTTACCAGGATGCATTTCAATATTATGAATAACAGTACCTTCAGGCATGTTTCCCATAGGTAAGCAGTTACCAACAATAATATCAGCATTTTCACCAGAGAACACTTTCATACCAACTTCTAATCCCTTAGGAGCTAAGATATATCTTTTTTCTCCATCAACATAATTGATTAAAGCAATATTTGCTGATCTATTAGGATCATATTCAATTGTAGCTACTCTACCTTCAATGTCATCTTTATCACGTTTGAAATCGATAATACGATATAAACGTTTGTGTCCACCACCATGATGACGTGTAGTGATAACACCTTGATTATTACGTCCACCTTTTTTATTCAAACGAACAGTCAACGATTTCTCTGGCTTATTAGTAGTAATTTCTTCATAAGTCAAAGAAGTCATATTACGACGTCCATTTGTCGTAGGCTTATATGCTTTAATAGGCATCTTATTTCCTCCTTATTTATTTTCTGGAATGGAGATCATTCCAATAATTTGAAAGTTTATTCTTCATCACCGAATAAATCGATTGAATAACCCTCTTTTAATTTAACGATAGCTTTTTTTCTAGCGTTTGTTTTACCTTCGTATCTACCAAATCTTCTTTTCTTTGGCTTGATATTCATAGTGTTGACTTTTTCAACCTTAACATCAAACATTGCTTCAACAGCTTGTTTAATTTCAATTTTGTTAGAATGAACATCAACATCAAAAGTATATTTATTTTGTTCTTGTTGTAATTTTAAAGATTTTTCAGTAAGTACTGGTTTCTTTAATACATCAGTTATATGTGCCATTATGCCAATACCTCCTCAACAGCTTGAATAGCTTCTTCAGTCATCACTAACTTATTACTATCTAAAATATCATAAACATTTAATCCCTTAGAATCAATAACCTTAACACCAGGAATATTTCTTGCTGATAAAGCAACATTTTCATCTACTGAATCCATAACAATTAATGTCTTTCTATTAGCTTCTAAATTTTCTAAAACCTTAATCATTGTCTTAGTTTTTGGAGCATCTACTGTTAATTTATCTAAAACAGTTAATTCTTCATCAATAACTTTTTGACTTAAAGCAGATTTTAAAGCTAAGCGTCTTACCTTACGGTTCATTTTTAATTTATAATTACGGTTTGTATTAGGGCCAAATACTACTCCACCTCCACGCCATTGTGGTGCGCGAATAGTTCCTTGTCTAGCTCTACCTGTTCCTTTTTGTCTCCAAGGTTTTTTTCCTCCACCTCTAACCGCACTACGATTTTTAACAGAGTGTGTACCTCTTCTCCATGAAGCTCTTTGTAGTAAGACCATATCAAAGATTGCTTGATTATTTGGTTCGATGCCGAACACTGCATCATTTAATTCCGTATCTTTTATTTGTGTTCCTTCTTGGTTATATACTGCAACTTTCATAAATAGTGTTCCTCCTTTCGCTTCATTATTATTCTTCATTAGTTTCATAACTGATCAAATCTGCAGCAGGATTTACTTTACCGTTTGCTTTTACAGCAGATTTAACAATTACTAATCCCTTTTTAGGACCTGGAACAGATCCTTTGATTAATAAAACATTGTTTTCCTTGTCAACTGCAACAACTTCTAAATTTTGTACAGTTCTTGTTACATTTCCCATATGTCCAGGCATTTTCTTACCAGGAGCAATTCTGTTTGGAGCAATTGGTCCCATTGAACCAACAATTCTATGTGCTCCAGATCCATGACCTTTTGGACCAATATGTTGATTATGTCTTTTAATAACACCTTGATATCCTTTACCTTTACTAGTACCTGTCACATCTACGACTTCACCAGCTACAAAGCTATCAACAGTTATTTCTTGACCAACTTCATAACTCATCATTTCATCATAACGAAATTCTTTAATGAAGCGCTTAGGAGCTGTTTCAGCTTTTGCAACGTGACCCTTTTCAGCTTTTGTTGCTAATTTTTCTCTTTTGTCTTCAAATCCTACTTGAATAGCATCATAACCATCATTAGCAACTGTTTTCTTTTGTAAAACAACATTTGGTGTTGCTTCAACAACAGTAACAGGAATTAATGTGCCATCAGTAGTGAAAACTTGAGTCATTCCGATCTTACGACCTAAGATTCCTTTCATGAGTTACACCTTTACCTTTCTATAATTTAATTTCAATATCCACACCACTTGGTAATTCTAAACGAGTTAAAATATCAACTGTTTCTGGTGTTGGATTTACAATATCAATTAGACGTTTGTGTGTTCTGATTTCAAATTGTTCACGTGAATCTTTATACTTATGCACCGCTCTTAAAATAGTATAAACTTCTTTTTCGGTTGGTAATGGTACTGGACCAACAACCTGAGCCCCTGATTTTTTTGCAGCTGCAACAATCTTTTCTGCAGAAGCATCTAAGATTTTGTGATCAAATGATTTCAATCTAATTCTAATTTTATTGTTTGCCATGATTTATTCCTCCTTTATTGCTATCATCTCTTGCCGCTCCATACGAATTCCCCAAAAGCAACTCTTCCGCTCATGACAACGGCTATCAGTGTTTCAGCAACCTCGCACTTCTACGCGTTAGCAACATACGTATAATACACCATTTATTATGAATAATCAATATTAAATTTAATTTTTTTTAATTTATTTTTATAGCATATAATCAACTAAAAACAAATAAATTAAATTTAAAAATTTTATTACTCATAAATAAGTTATTAATATTAAAAATACTATTTTTAAAAAATACAATTATGTGCACTTGAACATAATATATTTATTGAATTGTTTATATCTAATTATTATTTATGATATTTCACTCTCATTTTTATTGTTTTGATCAAATCTTAATATTTCGTTTTAGAATTAATTTGCTAAATAAATGTTTATAAATTAAATTGATTTAAAATAATCAATAGACCTAAATTAATTCTGTTAAGATTGCAAAATTAATATGTTCAGATAATTAAAATAATAAGTTGAATTAATCATCACTATTTAAAATAACTGAACATATTAAAGAACTAAACATAAATAAAAAAAGATACCCAAAGGGGTATCCAGAGAACTGGCGGCCTGCTATTTTTGCCCGTAAGGACTATCTTCGCCGCTGTGAT
>JAJQFG010000077.1 GCA_021201315.1 Erysipelotrichaceae bacterium | reverse complement strand
CAACATAATTATTAAGTTCTTTAAAGTCATCTCTATTTATTTTGTCATAATGATAGACATATAGATGATAATACTTGTCAATATTCGCATATTTGTCAATATAATCACTTATAGTAACACTATGACAGAATTGCTTGAATTGATTGATATCCTTGATAAGATAAAATGCATATTTCAAAGCTTCATAAACGTTTATATATATATCATAATAATGTGTATTTTCTCTTATATTGATATACATTTCAAACTTGTCATAGTTAGTTGATTGCATAGCATAGTTGATTAATTGATGAATATACTGTTCATCAAATTCCTTGAACACATCATTATTCTTGATATCATCAATATCCATTTTGGATATAATATTTTTAATATTTAAGGATTCAGCAATTGTTTCTGATATCTCATCAAAGACAGCAGATGTTTTATTGTTGTTTTTAAGATTATCAATAAACAGGCTTGCTTCAGCTTTACGAGGAAGCTCGTATTGTTGTAAGGATTGAGGTAACTCTTCAGTAATACCTGACATATGTGTAACAAATAATTTTACCATAAACTTATGCAATGTTGGATTTTCATCTGCATAACCATAATATTTTGATACATATTCCCAGAATAGTTCAATAGAGCCAAAGTTTTCAATCTCTTTGATAAGCTTATTATCCTTTAATCCTTTGATGAATACATTTCTTAGTATTTCATCAAAATTCTTAACCTTTGTTTTTGTACAAACAGCCAAGACACATAAATCTATATCAGATATGCTTTTACATTCTTCATTTAAAGAAGCAAAGGCTTTTTTTCTTGTTTTATTATTGAAGAACTTATCGTATTTTCTTAGATGATTGACTAGTTTCTTTGATATGCCTAATTCATCAGCAAGCAATGAGTAGTAATCAGCATAGAATGTTTTAGAATACAGTAAAGTATCTAGTAATGGATTATCATGGTCATCAGGTTTAACAAAAGGGGCATATAAAAGATAGTTTGAGTCTGTATCTTCTATTTCAAGAAGATATTTCACCTTAAAATAATCATTTCCAGACAATACTAAAACCTTAGCATTATCCAATACCAAATCCTTTATATCTTCCTGAAATTCCTTGTTTTCATCATACCAGAATATAATCTGTCTATGATCAACCTTGAATTCATTATTTAGTTGTTCCTGTATTCTTTGAAAATCCATTGTCGTACTCCTTATATTTTTATTTAATCTTTGCTAGTAAATCTACTTTTTTCATTTTGCTTCCTTCTTTAGATATTTCTATACCTTGGAATAGAGCATAGTTATGTTTAACACCATCATCTAAATCTATTGAGATTCTTTTATTAGCCATATGAGCTAATGCCTGATCATATATTCTTGTTTCTTCTAATTGCTTTAATAATTTATCTCTATGTTTAGATGCTCTATTGATATCTGATTTAATATTACTGTTTTCAATAATATATTCATCATTCTTGATAGCATCTTCATAGGCACTTTGTACTTTATGTAAGTAATCAGTTCTTACTCTTCCTACAGTATCTTTATCATATCTATGCATATAAATCAATGCTTTGAATCCATTTTGTTTTCCACTATCAAATAACCAGTAGATGGGTCTCTTACCTGAACCAGTTACTGAATATGTTTGACAATGGTCTTTAAAGAAATCTTTGATAAAGTAGTTTCTTATCTTTTCTCTTGACGTTGAACCATTTGTATTTAACGCTTCAGCAATAAAATTGAGATTTTCTTCTAAAGTATCTGAACCATATACAGTTCTAACAAAGTCAATAAATCTGCCTACAATATCATCATCAAAGTATTCCTCATCACAGATTGGCAAGATATTGTCTTTATCAGCCTTATATGTTTGATATCTGTTTATATCAAATGTTCCACCTGCATAAACCAATCCTTCTTCATCTAATGAATATCGTCCAAACATACATCCAACAGCATAGCTAATAAAAGATTTTATATCTCTAGTTAAATCAGCTTTTCTTACTGTTACATCTTTTTCTTCAACTACAGGTGTTAATTCATCCTTTAGTCCATAAATATCGATAAATATTCTATTGAGTTCTTCTTCGTTAGCTTTTAATTGATAGAATCTATCATCACATTCTTTATTCCATAAGTTATATGCTTCTTTAATAGTAGTAGAATGATTTTTAACTAATGGGTGAATCGTAAAATCCCATGAAGTTTCAAAAGAATCCCAGTCTATTTTAGATAATTCAATATTATTATAAACCATTTCATTAATCACATTTAAATGTGTGAAATCATCAATTAAAGGGAGATTTAAAATATCTTTAATATTATTATTAAGTGTAGGATTTATAAATTTCAATACATAATCAATAACTTTTGAATTTAAAAGGCCTAAAACATATTGAATTTTATTATCATCATAAAATAAGATAGTTGCAGCAGCCTTATTAAATGTTTCGTTATTATTAAGAATTCTTGCAGAAAATGTTGATTTCGTTGATACTAAACTCCATGTGATGCCATGTCTAAACAAAATATAATCTTTTGGAAAACGTGCGATTTTATCTTTTTTATAATGTTCAATAGCATCCGATGTCCATTTTACTACCCATTCTAAATTTCCAGTCCATTTACGATAATCACCACCTTTAGCATGTAGCATCCATTTTCCGTTATTATGAACAGAAGTAGCATCAATTTCCCATATTGTTCGCAAATATTTATCATTGTTTCCAGTTAGAATTTGACCATCTGAGAATGCAACAGTACTAATATTATTATTTTCAAAAATTTTTATAAATTGATTAGAAGCCCAATAAGCTATAGGACTACCTGGTATTTTCTTAAAATTATTAGCTGATACTTGATTAAATCTATTCTCTTTATTTGGAAAAACTTTTGGTTCATCATTAACAATATCACTTAATTTAACTTGATTATATGTACCTGTATAATTTATTAAATTTGTTTTCCTAATGTTACTAACTGCTGTTCCAAAAGCAATACCCATAACCATATTTTCCATATGCATTAAATTATTTATAGAATAGTTATCTATTATATTCTTTCTAAATTTTTCAAAACTTGAAAGGAACATCCATGATTGCATAGTAACCATGCAACTAAATCCCTTTGTCTTTACTAAATTTAATCCTCTTTCCATCATAATTGCAAATAAATCACTCTTTGAATTAGGATATCTTTTTTCTATATATTTTTTTGAACAGGTGTAGGAGTCATATAAGGTGGATTTGTTACTACAACATCATATTTTGTAACTAATACTCTTGCTTGAGGAATAAGCTGTTGCAATACATCAACTAATTCAGCGTTTTCAGAAATATCAACTATATTTTCATATGAATTGTTTTTAATATTATTTATTTTTTCTTCTAATTGGTTTAATTCCTCTAAAATAACATTAGGCTCAATAATACTTCCATATTCCTTTGCATCAACAAATGAAGAATATAATCTTAAGGCAATGTCCTTTTGTTCACCACATCTATCAAATATATTCATTGATGATACTTTTGGACTCTCCTTGATTTCACTTAAATGAAGATTAATGATTGAATTTAGAATCCTTCTATTATACTGTCTAGCTTTCATCATTAATGCAAAATAAGATAATTGATATGCACGTTTATCAATATCTAACCCATAAATGTTGTTCTCTAATATGGCTTTAGCTGCATTTCTTTCATTATAACCTTGTTCTAGATATATCTGCATAAAAACATCAAAAGCATATACTAGGATATGGCCAGAACCCATACAAGGATCGATAAGTTTAATATCCTCTATATTAAGCTTAGAATATTCCTGTCTTATGTCATTTAATTGCTGCTGAACAGATTCTTCCTGTTTTGCTTCATCAACATAATATCTCCATGAATCCTTAATATCACTAGGGTGACCTTCATACCATAATCTACCCAACGAGTTTTCAACCATATATTTGACTATCCAATCTAGTGTAAATAATTGGGTAACAGAAGGAATATCATTCTTATTATATTGCTTTTTCTTTATGTTAACTTCTTTTAATTCACTATTGTAGTATTGATAAAACCATCCAATAATCTCAACTTGTCCTTCCTGTTCAATATCAAAATTACTTTCTTCAATATCATGAACAAGCTTATAAACAACGTCATCCTTATCATCAAATGATATATTAAATAATAATTCTGTATAATCATCAGTTTTCTCAAATAATTCAGGTAAATATTCATTCAGTTTATTACATTCTTTAATAAACAAGAACTTAAATAATTCATTAGTACTATTTTGCTCTTTTAAGTCATATACATAGTTTAACTCATCATTTGTAAAATCAATATCACTTTCATTAGGAGAACGCATTAGATCTGATTCAATTCTTGCATCCTCTATAGATGATAATACTCTTTGTCTTGAAGGAAGGTAATCATTAACTTCCATGAATCTAACAGCAATCAATCTATTGAACCATGTATAAGCAACTTCTTCTACAACTTGATTAAAGCCTTTATCATTAATCTCTTTGATAAGAGAATTTCTTTGCTTTATTTGATTTTTGTCTAATGTTGTTTCTACACCATAACAATTATAGATTTCAAAATCATCACTAGATGATACTGGTGATTCTATAGCATCTTCTGTTATTCCTATTGTTTTACATTTATCTTTTGTTGATTCAATAAGCTTTCTTCTTGAATATGTTGAAAAGTTCTTAATTGCTGTTTTGTTCATAAATATCTCCCTTTTTGCTAATTCTCTTTTTTATTTTCTATAATTTCCCAATAGCCATAACGTCTACCACCAGTACGCTTAATTATTCCTAATGCAATTAAATGCTTTTGTCTTTTTTGAATAGGTGTTTTAGTTAAACCAAGTTTTAATGATAAATCTCTTTGAGTTATTTTTGGATTTTCAATAATAAGATCTATTATCATTCTATCTATTTCATCTAAATCCGATTCAAATTTATTAAAAATATAATTTTTCTTGGTCTGTTCTTGGTCTCCCTTGGTCTCCTTTTGGTCTCTCTTGGTCTCTTCTTGGTCTCCTTTGGTTTCCAATACATTATAATTTGGTCTATATAAATTAATTCTTAAATCGCCATCATAATCAATTATTTCTGGTTCTTTAAGTCCTCTTTCTTCAAACTCTCTAAAGATACGAGGAATGCCACTTCCCCACTCTTCAATATATTTCATATAAACAAAAGCATTTGCAATTGCTCTGTTTCTTACCTTAGAGTATCCTTCTTTCATCTTTTCGATAGTTACACCTTGCGCTAACATACCTGGAGAAGTTATTTCCAATCTATTATCATAAAGAGCTATCTGTATGTTACCAGGATCAAGGTAACTACGATGCACAACAGAATTAACAATAATTTCACGAATAGATGCTTCAGGTAGTTCATATACATCTTGTCGATATAGACCTTCAATTTTAGCCCCTAAATTAATTTTCAATAAAATATAATTATAAGCATCATCCACTTGACGTTGAATAGGACCATCAAATTCTCTGCGATCTAAAAAAATAACTCTATCATTTCCTCTAAATATTGCACATTGTATTTTAGTAGAAAAATGATAATCACCACTTAATAAGGCAAATGCATATGTTGGTAAAAGCTCTCCATCTTTTTCTACCAATACTCCCCATTGAATCAATTGATTTTTTGTAACCTCTTTAATACTGTTCTTTTCATCATCAGTTACACAATTCTGTAATGCTGATTGTTTCAATGATTGACATAAATTATCTATATCTTTATCAGTTATTTTCATACTGTAACAAATAGATTGATCAAAATAACGGTTTTCACCTTCGAACATTAATTCTTTGATCATAAAATCATCAGCTAGTCTAGTAGTTGCTCCAACTCTAATATATACACCATTTTGAATTCCTTCTGATTTTATATAATAAGGTTTTTGTTGTCCTGATTTTATCTCAACAACAATAACTGTTTTACCTTCAATGGTAAGTGGTGTTACATCAGGAACGATAGTTGGATAACAACTGTCACTAATAGCATTGGTAATGGCATCTATTTTAGTAAATATATCTTCTTTATCAAAGCCAATGATTTCATGCGTTTGATCATGAATACCAAAAATAATTTTACCACCATTACAGTTAGAAAATGCTATAACAGTCTTCATATACTTAATGCTTTTAGAAGGTATTAATTCTTTATATTCAATTGTTTTTGATTCACCAAAAATATCCATATTATCATTCCTTTCTTATTTTATTTATATTTAAAAATATACTAATATGTTGTTAATTTTCCTAAAATTCATTATATCATAAAACATCTATTTCTTATAGTAACTTTTATTTTCTTAAATAATATAAATACAATTTTGTTATACCTATCTTATTATTTACATTTTAACATAAATATATATCAAGTTTTAAAAATCAAAAATTTGATAAAAATGATTTATAAATAAGCAAACACCAATCAATAGCGACTGGTGTTTAACATTACTTTAATTTTATCTTTACTTGTTTGCCACTGTTGATTTCTTTCATAAGCTTAACTTTAATTTTTTGTAATTGTCTATCAATTTCTTTTTCATCTTCAATAATTTTATCAACATTATCAAACAATTCATTCACATTAAATGTTGTAATTGGTTTGATAATTGGCTGTGATTCATCAGTAGGATTATCCTCATCATGAATAACAGGTGTTGATAATCTCATTTTTTCATCTTGGATTTGTTTAATCAGCTTCATTTTTCTAAATTCAGCTGCAGTTAAAGCATTATGAGGATCAGCTAAAGTTTGAGATTGATGGATAGTACTTCTAAAATTCATAAAAGTATTACTAATAGTATTAATAAATTTCTGTCTTAATTGATTATTATCACCTAGTTCATCTTTAACATCCTGTTCTATTTCATCTAGTTGATTTAAAACACCTTGCTTTTCGTTTTCAACTAATAGTCTAAATCGATTATTAAAATTATCAATATAATTAGGTAATGTATGAATTTGTTTATAAGGATATGGATTATCTACAACAGATTTAATTCTATCAAGATTAGTGAGAGCTATTTGGTCTTCTAAATAGGATTCACTTATCTTAGCTTTATCAATACAATTTAAAGCATCTTTAAAAATACCATTCTGTGTACCTTTAAAGAAACTATGAACAGGATCAAAATCATCTAAAGCATCTAATATATCATCATAGTTATCATTGATATATTCATAAAAATCAATTGGTTCTTTTTTGTTTTTAATTTTAGTTAAAGCATTGATAAGTTTGTTAATCTCATCTTTGCCTGGTAATCTTTTTTCAAGAATATAATTATTTAGAAGTTTTTTAAGTTCATTAAGTTTATCATTGATGATTTCCTTACATCTATCCATCAACATATCACTATCTTCAATACCACGATATGAAGAATCTAGATCCTTGCATAAATCATTAACATTCTTAATATATCTTGTTGAAATCTGTTTTTTGATTGATACGATAAGCTTATCAGCTCTACGTGTAGTTGTAACAGTTGAAATGATATTATTAGGTTTCATGTATGATTCCTGAATAAGTTCACCATCTATCTTTAGTTCAATCTTTTTATCCTTGAATAACTTTAATGTCAACCAATGAATATCATCATAGACATAACCATAAGGATTCTTAGTGAAATAATCAAGAATAGTTTTATAATTGACGTTTTCAGCTCTAGCATTACGTCCTTCGACAAAACGATAAACTTCATCCAAAGCTAACTGATTATCATTATTTTCCATACCTTCAAAATGAATATCCTTGGATTGCGTAAATATTTTCAAAAAGTCACTTTGAGTAGGAGCTGTTTCCATATATGTAAGCTTATTGTATGTATTATCAACTAATCGACCTAAGGCATCATTGATTCTATCAGTAACGTTCTTACTAGCTATTTGAATACTATTACCATGTACAAAGACATCAGCATCTTTTAAGCCTTGTTCAATAGATATTCTAATTCTTTCCTTGGATTTATTGAGTTCTTCCTGTTTAGCACTCTTAAGCATGACAAAGACAGATTCTTTATTGCTTG